>CALCPT010000518.1 GCA_937897265.1 uncultured Alcaligenaceae bacterium | reverse complement strand
AACCTCACCCGCCGCCTGACCCATACTGACAACGCCCGCACCTCTTTGAAGGTGGAGCTGAGCTTGTAGTAGTTGAGCCAACCCCGGACATATAGATTTAGCTCGTCGATGACGGTCTGGACCTTGTACCCGCGGTTGCGGCTGGTGATTACCCTGATCCGTTCCTTGAAACGGTGGTGCGCCTTTTCCGTCCACGCCAGCTTTGCCCGGTTGTTCAATCGGTAGCCGAGGAACTCGCAGGCTTTGAGCGGCGCGGCGCGGCTTTTGGCGCGGTTGACGATCAGTTGCAATCTTCCTTCGGTGTAACGAATCAACGCTGCCAGCACCCGCTCCAAGCAAGCATAGTCTTCTTTGGTACGGGTCTTGGGCTGCATTGTTGCTCGCGTTGACAGGCTCTTGGCAGGGGGCAGATATGCGCCCGCTAGACTTGATTAAAGACTCGGGCAACATGGCAACTTACGCTGCTGACTTCTTCCCGCCTAACTTTTCACAGTGGCGGCTGTTTATTGAAGAAATGCTGGTGACTCTGCAAATTGCACTTTGGGGCACGACGCTTGCAGTGATCACTGCCATTCCGATGGCTCTTTTAGGGTCAGCCAATCTAGTTCCACCTTGGGTTTATCAGCCCTTTCGTCGGCTGATGGATGCGTGTCGCGCCATCAACGAGATGGTATTCGCCATGTTGTTTGTAGTGGCTGTGGGGCTCGGGCCCTTTGCTGGTGTGTTGGCACTATGGATTCATACCACTGGCATCTTGGCCAAACTATTTTCTGAAGCTGTCGAATCGATCGACCCGCAACCGGTTGAGGGGATTCGTTCGACCGGTGCCTCGGCCTTGCATGAAATCTTGTACGGAGTGATTCCTCAGGTCATGCCGCTTTGGATTTCTTTCACCTTATACCGCTTTGAGTCAAACGTTCGTTCGGCGACCGTTGTAGGTATGGTGGGCGCGGGGGGTATCGGCGTTGTGTTGTGGGAAATCATTCGTGGTTTTCAGTATGCAGAAACCTGTGCGGTCATGCTCATTATTATCGCGACAGTGACCTGTATTGATTTGCTCTCTGCGCGCATTCGCCGGGCACTTGTTTAAAAAAGGTTTGAAATGGCTTTGACTTTAGATGACATCACTCAGCTGCTAACCGTTGAGGGAAAAAACCAGTACGGTGGTGAAGCGGTCAGTCAGCTTGAACACGCACTTCAATGCGCGGCCTTGGCTGAACAAGCCGCTGAAACTGCGCACACGATCACAGCAGCACTTTTGCATGATATTGGTCATTTATTGGCTAAGACCGGCCGCCTTCAAGAAAGCGGAAGCGCCGAACGCGGCGACGACTTACATCAATACGTTGCCTTGCCGTTTCTACGAGGCTTGTTCTCGAGTGCTGTACTTGAACCCATTCGCTTGCATGTCGATGCTAAGCGCTACCTGTGCGCGACAGATCAGTCTTACTGGGGAACACTTTCGACGGCTTCTAAACACAGTCTTATTGTGCAAGGTGGCGTCTATACCCCACCTCAAGCGGCCGAGTTTGAAGCTCAGTCTTTTGCTCACGAAGCGGTACGACTGCGTCGGTATGACGATTTGGCGAAAGTGCCTGCTGCCGCCACACCAAACTTGCCTCACTTTTTAAAAATTATGCATAGCGTGGCTCTTTAACATCACGTCGCCCACTCATTTGGCAACAGAACAGGATTCACATGCAACTGCTTCACTCGAAACGTTGGTTCTTGAAACTCGCAGCATTCTCGCTGTGTGCTCTGGCGCACCCGAGCGTCTTTGCACAAGCCACGGATACCCGCCCAGTGGTGCGTGTGGCCGTACAACAGTTACTGACAAGTGGTGCTCTGGATCCCTTGCGCGAGCAGAGCAACGTCGGCACCCGCATGTTGCCCATGATTTATGCCGGTCTGATCCAACTTGATACGGTTGGAGACCTCTCGCCCCAGCCCTCACTTGCTGAGTCGTGGAAGCGCATTGACGCCAAGACAGTTGAATTCAAGTTACGCCCTGGTGTTAAGTTTCACAACGGCGACGAGGTGACTGCTGAAGACGTTGCGTTTAGCTTTGGTGCCGAACGGATGTTCGGAACCTCTGCACCCCGTCAATCCGACCAAGACAGCAAAACGATTGCGGTAGACATAGGTCGCAAGACCACGAGTTCAACTGCCGGCAGCATGGAATTGCCTCCACCTGAGATTACTGCGATCGCACGTAATTTATGGCCTTCATTGCAAAGCGTTGAGGTCATTGATCGCTACACCGTACGCCTAATCAATGCTGTACCAGACCTTACCCTAGAGGGGCGCATTGCGCGTTTAGGCTCTGAGGTTGTTTCAAAGAAAGCCTATATGGCATCAAAAGACTGGGCAAGCTGGGCTCAGGCACCGGTGAGCGCGGGGCCGTTCAAAGTCAAAGAGATGAAAATGGATCAGTATCTGGTCTTGAGTGCGCACGATGACTACTTTGGCGGTAAACCACTCGTTAAAGAAATTCGTTACATGGTGGTGCCAGAGGTATCTTCACGGATCAACGGCCTGCTGTCGGGGCAGTACGACTTCATTACAGATATTCCACCAGACCAGTTCAAAACGATTCAAGGCAACGTTAAGTTCGAAGTGGTTGGTGGTCCCGTTCTTAATCACAGATTGATCACTTTCGACAAAAACCACCCTGTACTGGCCAATCCGAAAGTACGACAGGCCATGACCCATGCGATTGATCGCGACGCTATCGTCGAAGCAATTTGGGGTGGCCATACTCGCGTACCCGCCGGCTTGCAATTCGAGTTCTATGGCGACATGTTTGTGAAAGGCTGGACCGTACCGAAATATGACGTCGCGCTTGCAAAAAAGCTTCTGACTGAAGCTGGCTATAAGGGCGAAGTGATTCACTTCAGGGGCTTGAATAACTACTACACCAATCAAACACAGACCGACCAAATTATGCTTGAGATGTGGCGTTCTGCCGGTCTGAACGTGCAGATGTCCATGAAAGAAAACTGGGCGCAAATTTTCGAAAAAGGTGCAACTCGCGGGGTTCGCGGTTGGTCGAATTCGGCACCCTTCAGTGATCCGGTAAGTTCACTCGTCAATCAGCATGGCCCCAACGGCCAACAACAACAGACTGGCGAATGGACAAACGCTGAGTTCAATAAATTATCTGACACCCTATCGACCTCAGTCGACCCAGTCGAACGACAACAAACCTTCAAGCGCATGCTAGAGATTGCCGAGCGCGAAGACCCCGCCTATACGGTTCTACATCAAAGCGCAGTGTTTTATGCGAAGCGTAAAGACTTTGCCTGGAAGGCCTCTAAGACCTTCGTCATGGATTTTCGCGCAACGAATCTCACTCCTCCTAAGCAATGAGCTCGATTGCCACGAATCCTAGCCCGCTACTGACAATTAGTGAGTTGCGCATTGCGTTTGACCAACGCGGGCACACCTCAGAGGTGTTGCATGGCGTTGACCTGACGATAGCGTCTGGCGAATCGATTGGCTTGGTCGGTGAATCCGGCTGCGGAAAAAGTGTCACGTGGCTAGGCGTACTCGGCTTACTGGGTAAACACACTCGCGTGACAGGCTCGGTTAAATTTCAAGGCCGCGAGTTGCTTGGCTTGTCGGATACAGAATTGTCTCAAATCCGTGGTCGCAAAATAGCGATGATTTTTCAAGACCCGAGCTCATCTCTGAATCCCGCGCAGCGCGTTGGTGCACAAATTGCAGAAAGCCTGGCTCTTCATCGAGGCTTGCGAGGGGCTGAGGCAAGCGCAGAAGTACTTGCCTTGCTGGATCAGGTTGAAATCCCAGATGCAAAAAGGCGCATGAACGCCTACCCACATGAATTGTCGGGCGGCATGAATCAACGTATCATGATTGCCATGGCCCTAGCCGGGCAACCCGATTTACTCATCGCCGATGAGCCCACTACCGCTTTAGATGCAACAGTGCAAGCTCAAATTTTGTTATTACTTGATACAGTACGGCGAGACACTGGGATGGCTCTTGTCACGATCTCGCACGACCTTGGCGTGATCTCAAAAATTAGTGACCGCGTGCTGGTGATGTATGCCGGATCGATTGTTGAAAGCGCACCAAGCCAGACCTTATTCTCCGAGGCGCAACATCCGTACAGCCTTGGTCTGTTAGCGGCAATGCCTGTTTTGAATACCGAAGTTCACCGTCTGACAACCATACGAGGCAGTATTCCTCAGGCGGGGCAACTCATACAAGGTTGTCGCTTTGAGGCTCGCTGCGATTTTGCGCACGACAATTGTCGCTTGAGCTCACCCTCTTTAAGAACTATTGCCGTCGGGCATGCTTTAGCCTGCACAAGAAAGCTCGCAGCATGACACCATTGTTAAGCGTTAACAATTTACAGCGGCACTTCTCTGTTGAGGGAAATAAAGATTGGCTATCTGGTAAAAAAATCTTACGCGCCGTTGATGGTGTTACGTTAAGTGTGCAGCGTGGTAAAACTCTGGGGATCGTCGGCGAGTCAGGTTGCGGCAAGTCTACGATGGCCAAATTGGTGCTTGGTTTGATCCCCGCGACTGCCGGCTCTGTTGAGTTTGATGGCAAACCCGTCACCGCGCAACGCAATCGGGCGTGGCGAGCCGCCCGCCGCCATATGCAAATGGTGTATCAAGACCCACTTAGCGCACTCGATCGGCGCCTGACTGCTCTTGAGCAGGTCATTGAGCCCTTGAATATCCACGACAAGCATGGTGAGATCCAACCACTCGCTGCGGCACAAAACATGATGCGCGCCGTCGGCCTGACAGACAACTTGTTTCAACGCTACCCCCATGAGTTATCGGGTGGCCAACGTCAGCGCATTGTTCTAGCACGCGCCTTAGTGCTCAAACCCAGCTTGCTTGTCTGCGACGAGCCGATCTCTGCGCTTGACGTTTCAGTGCAGGCACAGGTGATTAATCTACTGGCTGATTTGCGGCAGCAGATGAATCTGACGATGTTATTTATTAGTCACGACCTGCGTGTCGTGCGTCATATCTGCGACGAAGTTGCCGTGATGTATTTGGGTCGGATTATCGAACAAGGCTCTGCAAAAAATGTCTTGTCTCATCCAGCTCACCCTTACACTCGCGCCTTGATTTCAGCGGTATCGACGCCGGGCGTCAAACATGCGGCCGCTAATTCAGGGCGCATTATCCTCAAAGGCGAACCACCTAATCCGGTTGATGTTCCAACCGGTTGTAGTTTTCATCCCCGGTGCGCACTCGCTACCGCACACTGCAAAACGAACGCTCCCGTTACGACTCGCATTGGCGAAGCGCATACAGTCAGTTGCCATCTTCACACCATGATTCATCATGGCTCTGGTAGCTAAACATGGGTCGCTACATGTTGTCCCGCAGTTTGCGTGCGTTGCTCACTATTTTGTTGGTAGTCGGTTTTGCTTTTACGATCCTGCGCTTATCTGGCGACCCAGCGATGATGATCTTATCAGCGGACGCACCTCCAGAAGCCATTGCGGCTTTTCGTGAGAGCTGGGGTCTTGACGCGCCTCTTTGGCAGCAGTTTTGGGGTTATTTACTCAATATTATTCACGGTAACTTTGGTGTGTCGATGCGCGATGGGAGCCCAGCGATGAGGCTCGTGCTTGAGGCGATCCCAGCCACGCTTGCGCTAGCGCTTCCCGCCTTTGCTCTAAATCTGTTGATCGGCATACCCGCTGGTATTTTTGCTGCCCTACATCGCAACTCATGGATCGATCGTATTGTCATGAGTCTGTCTGTTGCGGGACACACCTTGCCAAGCTTCGTTCTGGGGCTTTTACTGGTACTCATTTTTGCGGTTAGCTTTGGTTGGTTACCCAGCGGAGGGTATAGCGGAGTTGAGCATGCCATCTTGCCAGTACTGACGTTAACGGTAGGTGGCGCTGCTGTGTTGGCGCGTTACACACGTTCGTCGATGTTAGAGGTCTTGGGACAACCCTATATTCGAGCTGCGTCGGCAAAAGGTCTACGCTGGTCTCAAGTCGTCACTCGCCATGCTCTGCCCAATGCAGCCTTGCCAATCGTCACGATCGCTGGACTCATGCTTGGGGGTTTGATCGCCGGCGCCGTTGTCGTTGAAAGCGTATTTTCTTGGCCAGGGGTCGGTCGACTGACTGTTTCTGCAGTGGGCAATCGGGACTTGGCTGTCGTTCAAGCCGCCTTGCTGCTGATTACAGTCAGTATGGTGGCAACCAACCTAGTCGTTGATGCCATCTACTGCTTGTTTGATCCGCGCTTACGCGCGAGCTCACGCGCGCATCAGTAAGCGACAACTATCGAATCCTCTATTCAGCCCTCGTAGTCTTCACTCAAAAAAGTTATCCGCCATGGCAGTTCTAGCCTCTTCTATTCCACATGCCTCGAGTCGATATTTTTGGCAAGAATATCCACCGCTTGTTATCCTATCGATCGCGTGGATTCTAGGGATCTTCATCGTCGCGGCGTTGGCTGATCTTCTTGCCCCCTATGCCTATACTGCGCTTGATCTCAAGGCACGCCTGCAACCACCCGTGGGCTTTGGGGGCTCGGCTAGGCATTTACTTGGCACGGATGAACTTGGACGCGACGTGCTTTCGCGACTACTGACGTCAGTGCAGGTGAGTCTGTTAATCGCTTTTGCCAGCACCTTGCTTTCAGCAACGATCGGTCTGATCTTAGGTTTTTTGGCGGCACATTTCAAAGGCTGGATTGAGCAGATCGTACTCACGCTGATTGATTTTCAAGCATCGATCCCCTTCATGATTATTGCGTTGGCTGTGTTGGCCTTCTTTGGCAATACACTCGTATTGTTTATTTGCTTAATGGGCTGCCACGGCTGGGAACGCAGCGCTCGCATCACGCGGAGTCTAACGATTGCAGCCAATGAGCAAGGCTATGCCAATGCGGTACATGCTTTGGGCGCCAGTTCTTGGCGCGTCTATTTTCGGCACATTCTGCCCAATATCGCGAGCACGCTGATCGTTAGCATGACCCTGACATTTCCTGAAGTAATTTTGCTTGAGTCGGGCTTATCTTTTTTAGGCTTAGGGGTTCAACCTCCGCTGACCAGTCTGGGCAACATGGTCGGCTATGGCCGCGAGTATCTACAAACCGCGCCCTGGATTTTGCTTGCACCAAGCTGCGTCATTGTGTTGACCACCTTCTCAATCAGCCTCACCGGCGACTGGCTGCGCGACAAGCTAGATCCTACTCTGCGCTAACTTATTTCTAACGGATGCATCTCATGACAGCTAAACAAAAAAATGTCCTTTTGATTGTGGTTGACCAATGGCGTGGTGATACTCTCAAAAATCTTGGACACCCTGTCATTCAAACTCCAAACATCGAATCCTTAGCAAGTGAAGGTGTCACTTTCGCTAAGCATTACACGCAAGCCGTCCCTTGCGGCCCTGGTCGCGCCTCGATGCTGACCGGTCTTTATATGATGACTCACCGCGCGGTACAAAATACGATTCCGCTTGATGCGCGTCACACCAATATCGCAAAAGAAGTCCGCAAGGCCGGCTATCAGCCCGCCTTGGTCGGCTACACCACTACGACACCTGATCCTCGTGAAACGGCTGCCGAAGACCCGCGCTTTAAAGTCTTAGGTGCAGATATGGAGGGCTGGCATCCCGTCGGTTCGTGGGGGTTGGATAAAGAGGCCTACTTTGCCTGGCTGGCCTCTCAGGGCTTCGCTATGCCTGAAAAGCCTAACGATATCTGGTTACCGCAAGACGTTACCGAGGCCGATATTGGCGCAACGGCCAAGCCAAGTATGGTCCCCGCGCATTTATCCGACACCACATGGTTCACTGACCGCGCACTCGAATACCTTAAAGGGACTGAAAATAAACCTTGGTTCTTGCATCTTGGCTACTACCGCCCTCACCCACCCTTTTGCGCGGCAGCACCCTATCACGAGATGTATGACCCAAAAGACTGCCCATCGCCAATTCGAGCATCAAGCAAAGACCTCGAAGCATCACAGCATCCACTCTTGGCGTATTACCTTCAATCCATTGAACGTCGCCGCTTCTTTGAAAATGGGCAAGGGCTTGGCGCCGATATGCAAGACGCTGAAGTCCGTCAAATGCGTGCCACATACTACGGCTTAATGTCTGAGGTTGATCATCACATCGGACGCGTCTTTGACTACCTAAAAAAGACCGGTCAGTGGGATAACACCCTCATCATTCTCACCAGCGATCACGGCGAGCAATTGGGCGATCACCACCTCTTAGGTAAGATTGGCTACTTCGATCAGAGCTTTCATATTCCTATGATTGTGCGTGATCCAAACCCTGAAGCAGATGCTACGCGAGGCAATATTGTTCGGCACTTTACCGAAACAATTGATACTATGCCCACAATCTTGAGCTGGCTTGAACGGCCGATACCGAGAACGTGCGACGGGCGGTCGCTGTTGCCGTTTGTACAAACAGGTATCGCGCCTGCCGACTGGCGCACTGAAGTGCACTATGAATTTGATTTTAGAAATATTTACTATTCAAAGCCTGAAGATTTTTTAGGCATCTCAATGGATCAGTGCGCGCTTTCAGTGATTCAAAACGATGAGTATAAGTATGTTCATTTTGCGGCTTTGCCACCATTATTCTTTGACCTGACGAAGGATCCAGCACAACTTCATAATGTTGCGCAAGATCCCAGCTATACGCTCGAGCTGTTAAAGATGACGCAAAAGATGCTTGACTGGAAGCTTCTACATGCCGACCGTACCTTGACTGGCTATGCGGCATCTCCAGCTGGCTTGGTGTCTCGGTGATGAAGACAGCCAAAGACTATATCAATCACTCTGCGGCCATCGTCTTTGACCTTGATGGCACGCTCATGCACACCGAGCCCGATATTCGGCAGGCCGCTAATCAAGCACTACTTGATTGCGGCTTTCAGACGCTTGCCCCCGAGCAAGTGATTCCGAACCTATATGGCCCATTGCCCGACATTCTAGCTTCGGTGATGCAGCTCGTTCAGGCTCCCGCTGCGGCTGCCGAAGACATCCAACAGGCGTATTTAAAGCACTACGCGCACCAAGCGCATGACCATTCGTTTCTTTACCCAAACGTCTTGGCCTTACTTGATCACTTGTGCTCTACAGGGCATCACTTAGCCGTATGCACTAATAAAATTGAAGGGTCAGCTAAGCAAGCGCTTGAAAGACACGGGTTGTCTGCCTACTTTACCGTCGTGACCGGTGGTGATACCACCGCTCATCCCAAGCCTCACGCGTTACCCCTGCTCACAACAATCGCCGCGCTGAAAGTCAAGACCAGCGACTGCGTGCTGGTTGGAGATACGCACGTGGACGCGCTCTGTGCAAGCAACTGCGGCATCCCGTTCGTATTTCATCGAAGCGGCTACGGCGATAACTCGGTGCAGCAGTACCCTATTGCAGCAAGCTTTGTCGACTACGCAGAGACTCGCCTCTAACGCCTACCCTGCACCCGCAACTGAGCGCGTTCTCAATTTCGTCGTCTACGCATCGGCGGCTCAAAGATTTTTTTGCGAGTACCTAGGCACCTTACTCAAAGAAGCGTCTTCAGCGTAACGCCTGAGGTAAACCCGATGCCTTCGAGCGTTCAGACACCACAACGGCGGCGGGATCCTCATTAGCAATCAATGATCTAAAAATCCCCTCAGTGCGCGCAATCACCGAGCTCCAATCCCGATCCACTGCTGTCTGACGTGCAGCCACTCGAACTTGCGTTTGCAGGGCAGAGTCTTCGACAAGTTGCCGAGCCGCCTCGAAGAGCTGCGCGTCTTGGTTCGGCGCCAACACCATTCCATTGCGTTTGTGCTCGATGAGCTGTCCGGCCGCCGCATGATCGTAAGCCACCACGGCCAGACCACTTGCCATGGCCTCAATCGTCACGTTACCAAAGGTCTCAGTCAAGCTTGGAAAAATAAACAAATCGGCGCTAGCATAGTGCTTCGCCAAATCTACGCCTGTGCGTGTGCCTGCAAAGATCGCCTCTGGGATACTGCGCTCGAGGCTTTGACGCAACGGGCCATCTCCAACAATCACCAGTTTGACTGGCAAACCACGGGCTTGTAATGATTTGAAACAACGCACGACCGTATCGAGATTTTTCTCAACAGCCAGACGCCCAACGGACAGCAAAACTTGCGTCTCTGCAGTCGCACCCCAGCTTTGCCGTAGTTGTTCATCGCGTTTTAGGGGCGAAAAGTTTTCTGTATCCACGCCACGCGGCACAACCATCAAGCGATCAAACCCGATCTTTGACAGCTCTGCCATCAAGCCCTGTGTTGGAACCATCGTGCAGTGCGTCGCGTTATGGAATTTTCGCATGTAGGCAACAATCGCACCCTTGAGCCAGCCAAATCCATAAAACTGGCTGTAGGCATGAAAATTGGTTCTAAAGTCTGAACTTGTGGGTATTTTGAGCTTACGCGCCGCCCGCGAGGCCGACCACCCCAAAGGCCCCTCTGTCGCGATATGCACGAGATCAGGGCGCTGCTTGAGCCACAATTTTTGCAAAGCACCCTGAGCGGGCAAGCCCATGCGCAACTGCTTGTACATCGGAATCGGTGCACCGCGCACCAAAACTTCTTGATAGCGTGAATCGGCGGCCGCCTCGGTGTCGCTGTGATGCCTTGGCCTAACCAACATCAATTCGTGCCCACGAGAGCGCAAGCCTTCTACTATTTTTGAAACAGTGTGAGCCACCCCATTAATATCGGGAGGGTAGGTTTCAGTCACCAACGCTATTCTGAGGCTAGGCTTATCGGGATAAATTCGATCGACTTGAATGGGCGCGTATTCTGTCATCTGAGCTCTTTATCACTGAGGTTTGTATGACTGTAATCAATTCATATAACCGTTCGATGACAGCGACTATATGAAAATAAACTGCAACACGAATGTCATCAAAAATTCATCTTTTGACTCAATGCTTCTGAAATAATCTCACCTGAGGAGTTGCCCATCAACCATTCGATTTGCGACACGGATAACACAAAGGATCACGATGAAAGAATTGCTAAACACTTTAAAAATACAGCGCTGGGATGATCATCGTTATTATCACCACAGTCGCATTAATCAAAGCCTGCACTTGGTCAGCGCTTTATCGTTTCTAGTGTCGTATGTATTGCTCTTCATCAATCCTGTCGCAGCCTCGTTGGTTGCCTGGTTAGTGGCGATGACGACGCGCCAATCTGGTCATTTCTTTTTTGAGCCAAAGGGCTACGATCACGTTAATCAAGCGACCCACGAGCACAAAGAAGAAATTAAAGTTGGCTACAACTTACATCGCAAGATTGTGTTGCTGTCAATTTGGGCCGCAGTACCGGTGCTGGCTTACCTGCAACCTTCTCTCATCACCTGGGCGGTACCCGAGGCTTACGAAGATACGACAGTGCGTATTGTCGGTATGGCTTGGCTGTTTTTGGGCGTTGCTGGCTTGTTATTCAGAGTCGCGCAGTTGTGCATTAAAGACAGTTTCAAGGCGGCGTTCGCTTGGGCGTTGAAGATTTTGACAGACCCATTTCATGACGTCATGCTGTACCGTCGCTCACCCATCTATTTAATGCGCGGTGAATTGATTGACCCCATGCCACATATTCAATCACATTAAGCAGAGTGAAGGTGGGGTCTTGGGCCTCACTGGACGGATTCAACCAGTAACTTTAGCAGCACTGAACAAGATTCAATCAGAGAGTTAAGTTCGTAAGAAATTTAAGTCTCTGATTGTCATCACTACCTTGCTAGACCGCTTTGAACACCCTCACCACCGCGCTAAAAGTCTGTAATGACCGATCACACAGCAGACCCTTACAGCTTTGTCTGCTGCACCATCTCTAACAACATACGGCGTTTAATTTGTTTGTTTGTTTGCCCTTGCGGCGTCCACCACCAAGCGCCCGCAGCCATCTGATGTGCAGCTCGTACAAAACGTTGGCAAAATTCATCAAAATCCGCATCGGTAAAGTTCAGACTAAAAATCAGTCTGCCCGTACCCACCCAGCTCAGTGCGATGCCTTCGCGACGCAAATAAAACTGCAACAACCAGTTAAAGCGGCTTGGTACGTCGTACAACACCGTCCACACCGTCGACATGGCCTCAACCTGCAGAGGGAGGCCTTCACGCTTGAGCAAAGCATTAAGCTGATTCTTGCGTGTGATCCAGGTCGTTTCAAGCTCTGCATAAAGCTTCTGAACGTCTGGGGTATCTTGACGATGCAAGAAGACATTCATCGCACCCATCACATAAGGGTGTGCATTGAAGGTACCTCGTGCAAAGCAAATATCGGCCGGATGATCAGCGTAGAAACGCTTCATCAGGCTCTTCTTACCGCACAGAATACCGATTGGCAAGCCGCCACCAAGGGTCTTACCGTAGGTGACCATGTCCGCTTCAAGGCCGAAATATTCTTGAGCTCCACCCGGGGCAAGTCTGAAGCCCAAAAAGACCTCATCCAAAATAAAGATAATGCCGCGTTCGGTGCATACTTGGCGCAATTCCTTAAGCCAAGCGGTATACGCCGCACGATCATAATTCACGCGTCGTCCACCATCAACCAGCGTCGAATCGGTTGGTGCCGCCTGGTTAGGGTGCATCGCTTGTATCGGGTTGACCAACACACAGGCAATATCACGACGATTGCGCAAGACCCGCAGCGTGTTCTCGTGCATTTCACGCAACGTCAACGTATGCTTAGAGGGTGGCATCGGATTGCCCGGACCCGGTTGCACGTCATCCCACCAGCCATGATAGGCACTGGTGAAGCGAACAATTTTTTGCCGACCGGTTTGATAGCGTGCCAGACGCACGGCTTGCATGACAGCCTCAGTACCCGACATGTGGAACGAAACTTCGTCTTTACCCGAGATCGCGCACAGACGACGAATGTTATCGAGCACACAGGGGTGGTAAGAGCCCAAAACCGGACCCAGGTTTTGCACAAGCTGACTTCCCTCTTCAATGCAAGATTTATAAAAATCCAGACCAAACAAGTTCACACCGTACGATCCGGTCACATCCATCAAACGATTGCCGTCCATGTCGGTCAGCCAAACGCCATCGCTGCTCAGCCAGAAGCTGCCCAACTGAATGTGTTGCTGCAACACTTCACGAAACTGGTACGGCACCCGATAGTTGCTGATGAACTGCAAATCAGAAATCATGGGCTTACTCGCTGCGGTATGCGCCAGAGTCAACGCACTGCGGGTACGCAGATCATTACCCAACGTTTCAAGAGCCGCACGACGCTGTTTCACCACCTCAGGTGGGGCGCCATCGGCGTCAAACCATTTGTCGTCGGAGTACGAGTAGCCAGGCACCCAGCGCGCGATACGCTTGGCCCAACGCAGGTGTCCGCCCAAAGAGGGATATTTGGCAACCGAGAGTTCGAGCCGTTGCTTGACTCTCAACAACAACCAGAGCCCTACTGCAGCCGCAGTGATGTATTGCAGAACATTCAAAATTTGATCAGTCATAGTTTTGCCTCGAAAACTCCTTTTTATGACTTTAAGGTGACGAAATGATGAACATCAGTAAAGCGGTCAGAAATGTCTTTGCACATGAAGATCTAAATTTCTTGGTCACCAACCGAATCCCTAGGCTTGCGGTCACGCATTTCATGGGCTGGTTCAGCAAAATCAAGGTGGGCTGGGTACGCGATGTTTCGATTGCGACCTGGAAACTATTTACCGACCTCGATTTGAGCGAAGCCAAAAAACAACGCTTTGACAGCCTTCACGATTGCTTTGTGCGCGAACTGCGCGAGGGTGCGCGCTGCGTCGATCACAACCCAGAGATCATGACGAGCCCCTGCGATGCCATCGTCGGCTCTTGCGGAAAAATCCTGAATGGGCAAGTGTTTCAGGCGAAAGGGTTTCCGTACACCTTGACTG
>CALCPT010000517.1 GCA_937897265.1 uncultured Alcaligenaceae bacterium | reverse complement strand
CGCAAGGGGCTTTTCATGGGTGTTTTTAATTTTGTTTGGAATTTGTTCAAATTAAGGGTAAACCCTAGTAAAAGTGAGCTAAAACCAACGAAACGTTGCACTAAGCCAACAAAAAATCCCCTCTGTGGCAGGTTTATGCCGATAATCATAGCCACAGCCTCGGTTTTTTGATGCAATAGCGTCAACTTCCCTTAGCGGAGTTAGGGGGGCAGCGAACAAAACACCCGTTTGTTGCTCTTGTCACTCAAATTTACGGAGATTTCTTAAATGAAAAAGACTCTGCTCGCTGCCGCCCTGTTAGCCGGCTTTGCTGGTGCCGCATCGGCTCAATCATCAGTCACACTGTACGGTGTATTAGACGGTGGCGTTCGCTACCAAAACTGGAACCTCTCAAACGGTCCATTCAGCAGAGTTGACATCTCGACCAGCAGCATCGCTGTTGTGTCAGGTACACAGTCAACTTCACGCTTTGGCGTGCGCGGTGTTGAAGACTTGGGTTCAGGTAACCAAGCTGTCTGGAACTTGGAAGGTCAAGTTAACGTCAACGACGGTTCAGCTGGTTCATACAGCCAATGGCAACGTACTTCAATCGTCGGTTTGCGCAACGACGCTTGGGGTCAAGTTGATATCGGTCGTCAACTGAACTTGGCATTTAAATTTGCCGGTGCTCCTATTGACAGCGCCTTCGGCGTAAACGCTCCAATCATCAACATCTCTGGCGTTATGGGCATCACTGCCGTTCGTCAAAGCAACATGTTGATGTATCAGTCACCTAGCTTTTCAGGCTTCAAATTCGGTGCTCAGTACTCATTCAACACTGGCTTAGCAAATGGTAAGCAGTTGGCAACTGGTGCTGGCGCGGCTGACAATGCAACTGGCAGCGCGTTTGACACCGGCAACAACATGCGCAACATTTCGGGCGCTGTTAGCTATGCAAACAGTGGTTTCTATGTGACTGGCGTGTACGACAAGTTCACACCAGCTAGCAACACCCTCGCCGGTGCAAACGGCGGCGGCGTGACATCGTGGATCGTGGCTGGTGCCTATGACGCTAAAGTTGTTAAAGTTGGCGTTGCATACAACCAAGTTCGCGGTGGTCTGATCCAAGGTCAAGCAACTTCATCAGTGTCAAGCGACATTGTCAACCCGTTCAACAACGGTGGCATCGTGTTTGCTGACGGCGCCGGTACAAACGCCTGGAACATCAACGCGTCAGCTCCAGTTGGCGCAAACGGCACAGTGATGGCAGCCTACCAAGGTCAGTCACACACTGGCGTGGTTGCTGATGTTGGTGGTGCTACTCAGTTGACATGGGGTCTTGGTTATTCGTACGCGTTCACCAAGCGCACCAACGTCTACGCAATCTACTCATACGTCAACAACTACCAAGGTATCGCCGGTTTGTCAGGCAACACTGGTACTGTTGGTCTGCGTCACGCATTCTAAGCAACCGCTTAGAGTACAAGCTAGCTTCGGTTAGCTTGGTGATGTACCGAGTTAAAGCAGGTCACTCTTTGAGTGGCCTGTTTTTTTTTGGTAGACACCAAACCTAGGCTTGAGTCTGCGGGTAAAAACCCTAAGGGCGGTGTATACTTATAGAGTTTGTGCAACTGCCGAGACGTCTGGATGAATCTGCAACAATACTTTCCAGTTTTACTCTTTATCGTAGTGGGTAGCCTGATTGGTTTTGCCCTGATTGCGGCGGGTTCTTTGATTGGGCCGCATCGCCCTGATGCGCAAAAGCTTTCGCCGTACGAGTGCGGCTTTGAAGCTTTTGGCGACTCCCGAATGAAGTTTGACGTGCGCTACTACCTCGTGGCGATTTTGTTTATCTTGTTCGATTTAGAAATTGCATTTTTGTTTCCGTGGGCCATTGCAAATAGCGCCGTCGGAATCGTTGGTTTTGTGACAGTCATGATCTTTTTAACGATCTTGACTGTTGGTTTCATCTACGAGTGGAAAAAAGGCGCGCTTGACTGGGAGTAATCCCAACGATCAATGCGGCGAATATACACATGGCAATTGACGGCATTCTGAAGCAAGGTTTTGTCACCACTAGCGCTGACAAATTTATCAACTGGGCAAAAACAGGTTCGATGTGGCCAATGACGTTTGGCTTGGCTTGCTGTGCAGTCGAAATGATGCACGCAGGTGCCGCACGTTACGACCTTGATCAGTTCGGTATTATTTTTCGTCCTAGCCCACGTCAGTCTGATCTGATGATTGTGGCAGGCACGCTGTGTAACAAAATGGCACCTGCGCTACGCAAGGTCTACGATCAGATGCCCGAGCCTCGCTGGGTGGTGTCAATGGGCTCTTGCGCCAATGGTGGTGGCTATTATCACTATTCGTATTCTGTGGTGCGTGGCTGTGATCGTATTGTGCCGGTTGACGTCTATGTGCCAGGCTGCCCACCCACTGCAGAGGCGTTGGTCTATGGCCTGTTGCAAATGCAAAACAAAATTCGTCAAACCAATACCATCGCTCGTTAAATCAAGACGATGCACTCGCTTATGTTTGTGTATCGGTTTAATCAGGCTTAAAAACACATGTCCAGGCTAGAAAACCTGCAGCAACAACTCGTGACACTGCTCGGTGAGCAGGCTCAACTCACATTGTCTAACGACGAAATTACGCTTGAAATTGCAGCTGAGCAGTGGGAAGCCACCTGTTTGCGTTTGCGCGACGAGCCGTCATTGCGCTTCGAGACATGCGTCGACTTATGCGGCGTTGATTACCTGACTTATGGAGCAGGGCGCGTTGGGCAAGCACCGCAAACAGCCTTGGTCCCAGCTGGACGTTTTGCAGTGGTCGCACACTTAATGTCACTCACGCACAACTGGCGCTTGCGTATTCGCACGTATGCAGTCAATGGCGAATTTCCTTTGCTGAACTCTTTGGTCAATGTGTGGCCAAGCGTTAACTGGTTTGAGCGCGAAGCATTCGATCTGTTTGGCATTGTGTTTGAAGGCCATCCTGATCTGCGTCGTATTCTGACTGATTATGGTTTTATTGGTCATCCGTTTCGCAAAGATTTTCCGGTGTACGGCAATGTCGAAATGCGTTACGACCCTGAGCAAGGCCGTGTGGTGTATCAACCCGTTACGATTGCACCGCGCGAGATTATTCCGCGTGTGATTCGCGAAGACGGCTACGGAATAGGGCGCTAATCATGGCTGAAATTAAAAACTACACGCTCAACTTTGGCCCACAGCATCCAGCTGCGCACGGTGTGTTGCGCTTGGTGCTTGAGCTAGACGGCGAAGTCATTCAGCGCGCTGATCCACACATCGGTTTGTTGCATCGTGCCACTGAAAAATTAGCCGAGCACCGCACATTTTTGCAAGCCTTGCCTTACATGGATCGTCTTGATTACGTCTCGATGATGTGTAACGAGCACGCCTATGTGCTGGCAATCGAAAAACTCATGGGTGTCACGCCGCCTTTACGTGCGCAATACATCCGTGTGATGTTCGATGAAATCACACGTTTGTTAAATCATTTGATGTCGCTAGGTTCGCACGCGCTTGACGTGGATGCGATGGCGGTATTTTTGTACGCGTTTCGTGAGCGCGAAGATTTGATGGATTGCTACGAGGCGGTGTCGGGTGCGCGTTTACACGCGGCTTACTATCGCCCCGGTGGTGTGTATCGTGATTTGCCTGATGCGATGCCTCAGTACGGTAAAACTAGTCAGTACCGTACGGCTAAAGATTTCAAGATCATGAACGATGCGCGTTCAGGTTCGTTGCTTGATTTCATTGAAGACTTTACCAATCGTTTTCCTGCGTGTGTCGATGAATACGAAACCTTGCTAACAGACAATCGGATCTGGAAGCAACGCTTAGTCGGTATCGGTGTGGTTGATCCCGAGCGCGCCAAGGCTCTTGGTTTTAGCGGCCCGATGTTGCGTGGTTCAGGCGTAGCCTGGGATCTTCGCAAGATGCAGCCGTACGAGGTATACGACCGCTTACAGTTTGACGTGCCTGTTGGCGTCAATGGCGATTCGTATGACCGCTATTTGGTACGTGTGGCTGAAATGCGCGAAAGTAACCGCATCATTCAGCAGTGCGTGCAGTGGTTGCGTGCGAATCCCGGCCCCGTGATGCTTGATAACCACAAGGTCTCACCACCACAGCGCACCGGTATGAAGTCAAACATGGAAGAACTTATCCATCACTTCAAGCTGTTTACTGAAGGCTTCAGCGTGCCGGCCGGTGAGGCCTATGCCTCAATCGAGCATCCCAAGGGTGAGTTTGGTATTTACATGGTGTCTGATGGCGCCAACAAGCCTTACCGTTTAAAAATTCGTGCGCCTGGGTTTGTGCATTTGCAAGCGCTCGACGAAATGTCGCGTGGTCACATGATTGCTGATGCTGTGACCATCATTGGTACTCAAGATATTGTGTTTGGCGAGATCGACCGCTAATCGTTGCCTCATCGCTTATACCGGATTTAAAACATGTTGCTCTCTGAACAGGCTTACAAAAAAATCGACCGCGAGATCGCCAAGTATCCGGCTGATCAAAAGCAGTCTGCCATCATGGCCTCGCTGGCAATTGCGCAAGACGAGCAAGGCTGGGTGTCGCCCGAAGTGATTCAAGACGTGGCCGATTATCTTGGTCAACCCGCTATCGCGGTGCAAGAAAACGCGACTTTTTACAATATGTTTGATGTTCGCCCTGTGGGTAAGTTCAAGCTCACGGTCTGCACCAACTTGCCGTGCGCCTTGCGCGATGGCGAAAAGACTGCTGATTACCTCAAGACCAAACTTGGTATTGGGTTTCGTGAAACAACGGCTGACGGTGTGTTCACTTTGGTTGAAGGCGAGTGCATGGGCGCCTGTGGTGACTCACCAGTATTGATCGTCAACAACAAGCACATGTGTGTGCGTATGGCGCCTGAAAAAATCGATGCCATGCTGGCCGAGTTGTCTGAGGCTGCGCGCGGGGATTCAAAATGAGCACCTTGATGTCTGATAAAACCGCGAGCATTCTGCAAAAGTATTCGCAGGGTTTGGTCGCCGCACCGGCGAATGACCTCCCGTCTTCGATGGCGTTGCATGGTCGTCATCTTGGCCCGCAAATTATGGATGGCCTTGATGGCAGTAACTGGCGTTTGGCCGATTACGTCAAGCGCGGTGGTTACGAAGCCCTGCGTAAGATTTTGACCCAGGGCATGACGCAAGAAGACGTCATCGCTGAAGTCAAGGCCTCGGGTTTACGTGGTCGCGGCGGTGCAGGATTTCCGACAGGTCTGAAATGGAGCTTTATGCCCCGTACGTTTCCAGGCCAAAAATATTTGGTTTGTAATTCTGACGAAGGCGAGCCTGGCACGTTTAAAGATCGCGATATTTTGCGCTTGAATCCTCACATTGTGATTGAAGGCATGGCGATTGCCGCCTACGCGATGGGTATCCCCGTTGGTTACAACTACATTCACGGCGAAATCTTTGAGGTGTACGAGCGTTTTGAAGAAGCGCTTGACGAAGCCCGCGCCGCTGGCATGTTGGGTAACAACATCTTAGGTTCGCAATTTAATTTTCAATTGCATGCGTTTCATGGCTATGGCGCCTACATTTGCGGCGAAGAAACCGCTTTGCTTGAGTCGCTTGAGGGTAAAAAAGGTCAGCCACGTTTCAAGCCACCTTTTCCGGCTAGCTTTGGTTTGTACGGTAAGCCCACGACCATCAACAACACTGAAACCTTTGCAGCGGTCCCTTGGATCATTCGTAACGGTGGGCCAGCCTACCTTGAAGTTGGTAAGCCCAACAACGGCGGTACCAAGTTGTTTTCAATTACCGGTGACGTCGAGCGTCCCGGTAACTACGAAATCCCCTTGGGCACACCTTTTTCAAAGCTGTTAGAACTTGCGGGTGGTATGCGTGGTGGTTCAACGCTTAAAGCGGTGATCCCTGGCGGGTCAAGCGCACCGGTGATCCCCGGCAACATCATGATGGACACCACCATGGATTACGACGCGATCTCAAAGGCCGGCTCGATGCTGGGCTCGGGCGCCGTGATTGTCATGAACGATACGCGTTGCATGGTCAAGTCTTTGCTGCGTTTGTCTTATTTTTATTTTGAAGAAAGCTGCGGGCAGTGCACTCCTTGTCGCGAAGGCACGGGTTGGCTCTACCGTATGGTGAACCGCATCGAGCATGGTCAGGGTCGCCCTGAAGATCTCGATTTGCTGGATTCGGTTGCAGGCAACATCATGGGGCGCACCATTTGCGCCTTGGGTGATGCAGCGGCGATGCCAGTGCGTGGTTTCTTGAAACATTATCGCGACGAATTTGCGTACCACATTGAGCATAAGCGCTGTGTGGTGGCCCCCTATCTTTAAGGTCTGGACAAAGTTATGGTTGAGTTAACCATCGACGGCAAGAAAGTCGAAGTGCAAGAAGGCAGCATGGTGATGCATGCCGCGCATAAGCTCGGCGTCTACGTGCCGCACTTTTGTTATCACAAGAAATTGACCGTTGCAGCTAACTGCCGCATGTGTTTGGTTGAGGTCGAGAAAGCCCCCAAAGCGATGCCAGCTTGCGCAACGCCCGTGACCAATGGGATGGTGGTGCACACCTGCTCAGAGCGCGCGGTGGCGGCACAAAAAAGCGTCATGGAGTTTTTGCTGATTAATCACCCGCTTGATTGCCCGATTTGTGATCAGGGTGGCGAGTGTCAGTTGCAAGACGTGGCGGTCGGTTACGGCGGTTCAAGCTCGCGCTATCAAGAAGAAAAGCGTGTGGTGTTTCATAAAGACTTGGGCCCCTTGGTGTCGGCCGAAGAAATGTCGCGCTGTATTCATTGCACACGTTGCGTGCGCTTTGGCCAAGAGATCGCCGGTGTGATGGAGCTTGGCATGGTTGGCCGTGGCGAGCACTCTGAGATCACCACTTTCGTCGGGCGCGCCGTCGAGTCAGAATTGTCAGGCAACATGATCGATCTGTGCCCAGTAGGCGCACTGACCTCAAAGCCCTTCCGCTATCAGGCTCGCACCTGGGAGCTCGCGCGTCGACGCTCAGTATCACCACATGATAGTTTGGGTGCAAACTTGGTGGTGCAGGTCAAGGGCGATCAAGTGATTCGCGTGGTGCCTTTTGAAAATGAAGATGTGAACGAATGCTGGCTCAGTGATCGCGATCGTTTTTCGTACGAAGGTTTAAACGAAGATCGTCTGACAAGCCCAATGGTGAAGGGCACTGACGGTCAGTGGCGCGAAGCCTCTTGGTCAGATGCCTTGCAGGCAGTGGCGCAAGGTTTGATGCAAGTGCGTGATGCGTCCGGTGCCGCGCAAATTGGCTCGCTCGCCAGCGAATACTCTACGCTCGAAGAAATGGCCTTGCTCGCACGTGTGACACGTGGGTTGGGTTCTGAAAATATTGATTTCCGTTTGCGTCAAACTGATGCAGCGTTTGACTCAGCCCTGACCGGTGCTCCTTGGTTGGGCATGAATATCAACGCACTCGATACGGTTGATCGCGTGTTGGTGGTCGGCTCGTTCTTGCGTAAAGATCATCCGTTGATGGCGCAACGCTTGCGGCAGGCTGTCAAGCGCGGCACGCAGGTCTCGTCTGTGGATACTGCGGGTGATGATCCTCTCTTTAAATTGACTGCGCGAGCAACAACCTTGCCAAGCGCCTTGGCCGATACGTTGGCTCAAGTTGTCGTGGCCTTGGCCAAAGCAAAATCAGCTGACATTCCAGCAGCGCTGTCTGCCGTGCAGCCCGGTGCTGCTGCTGAACAGATCGCCGCGAGTTTGGCTTCAGGCGAGCGCGTCGCGGTGCTCTTAGGTAGCACTGCAGTGAACGCACCTGACGCCTCGCGTATTGCTGCCCTCGCGCAGTTGATTGCACAGTTGGCTTCAGGTCAGTTGGGCTTTTTAACTGCTGGTGCCAATACGGTGGGTGGTTATTTGGCTGGTGCTGTGCCTGTTAAAGGCGGCAAAACAGCGGCAGCAATGTTTGCCGAGCCTCTAAAGGCCTATGTTGTCTTGCATGCTGAGCCTTTGTTAGATGTGGATCAGGGGGCGCAGGCGATTGCAGCGTTAAAGGCCGCGCAGTTTGCAGTCGCGCTCACGCCATTTGCAACAGGCGCGCGCGATTGGGCGCATGTGATGTTGCCGATTTCACCGTTTACTGAAACCTCGGGTACGTTTGTCAACGCTCAGGGCTCGGCGCAAAGCTTCAAAGGAACTGTGGCTCCACGCGGTCAAACACGCCCAGGTTGGAAAGTCTTGCGCGTGTTGGGCAATGTCTTGCATCTGGCTGGTTTTGATGACGAGTCCTCAGAGTCTGTGCGCGATGCAGTCTTATCTGGTGGCGTCAGCGGGCGGTTATCTAATCAACTGAACGCCGAGCTCAGTGCTCTGTCGTCAGGCGCAGCTTCAACCGCGGGCATTGCCCTCGAGCGTGTGACTGATGTGCCAATCTTTCGCACTGATGCGATGGTGCGCCGCGCTCCTGCCTTGCAAGAGTCAGCATCCTCGCGCACACCTGTGGCGCGCATGCATGCTAGTACCCTCGCTCAGTTAGGCGTGACGCCAGGTACACAGGTGCTTGTGAAGGCAGCCGCGGGGCAGGTGGTCTTGGCAGCCGAGCAAGACAACACGCTGGCGTCAGGTGCCGTACGTATTGCGGCAGGTTTTGAACAGACCGCAGCACTGGGTGGTGCGTTCGGACAACTTAGTGTGGAGCGTGCCTGATGCAGTGGCTCAACGTTCTTGAAACGCATGGGGTCGAGTTGCTTGGCCCAACTGTTTGGTTAGTGCTGTGGACTTTGGTCAAGATTTTAGTGATCGCTGTGCCAATTATTTTGTGCGTAGCGTATCTGACCTATTGGGAACGCAAGATGATTGGCTTCATGCACATTCGTCTAGGCCCCAATCGCGTTGGCTTCAGAGGCTTGTTGCAGCCTTTTGCTGACGTGTTCAAGCTGTTAACCAAAGAAGTTATCGTACCTAGTCAGGCTAACAAGATTTTGTTTATCTTGGCACCTGTGGTGACATTGATGCCTGCCCTAGCTGCTTGGGCTGTCGTGCCGTTCGGGCCAGAACTAGTGTTAGCCAACGTCAACGCGGGCCTGATGTATGTGATGGCGATTACCTCGATCGGTGTGTACGGGGTCATTGTGGCAGGCTGGGCCTCCAATTCTAAGTATGCCTTCTTGGCTGCGATGCGTGCCTCGGCACAAATGCTGTCGTACGAACTTGCAATTGGTTTTGTACTGGTGACAGTGTTGCTGGTGTCAGGCAGTTTGAACATGACTGAAATTGTCAATGTGCAAACGCGTGGTTGGTTTGCCGACCACGGCATCAATTTCATGTCCTGGAACTGGCTGCCGTTGTTGCCTCTGTTTGTGATCTATGTGATCTCGGCAGTCGCTGAAACCAACCGTCATCCGTTTGACGTGGTCGAAGGTGAATCCGAAATCGTGGCAGGTCACATGGTCGAGTATTCGGGCATGGCGTTTGCGCTGTTTTTCTTGGGCGAATACGCCAACATGATTTTCTTGTCATGTATGGCCTCGATTATGTTCTTGGGCGGCTGGGCTGCTCCCGTTGAGATCGCTCCGCTGACCTGGGTACCCGGTTGGCTATGGCTAGGTCTTAAAACGTTTGTTGTGGTTTCTCTGTTCATCTGGTTTCGCGCGTCGTTTCCGCGGTATCGGTACGATCAAATCATGCGTTTGGGCTGGAAGATATTCATCCCGCTGACTGGCGTGTGGTTGGTTGTTGTGGCGATCTGGATGCAGACGCCCTGGAACATCTGGAACTAAGTGCGGCTAGACAGAAAAGGCATGTATGGAAGCGATTAAAGATTTTTTTGGTAGTTTGATGCTGCTTGAGTTGCTCAAGGGCATGAAGCTGACAGGTAAGTATTTTTTCAAGCGCAAAATTACGTTGCGTTATCCGCTTGAAAAAACACCACAGTCACCACGTTTTCGTGGCTTGCATGCGTTGCGTCGTTATCCCAACGGCGAAGAGCGTTGTATCGCTTGCAAGTTGTGCGAGGCCGTTTGTCCAGCCTTGGCCATCACGATTGAGTCTGAACAGCGTGAAGATGGTTCGCGCCGTACGACTCGCTACGACATCGATCTGACTAAATGCATTTTTTGCGGTTTCTGTGAAGAAAGCTGCCCAGTCGATTCAATTGTTGAAACGCATATTCACGAATATCACGGTGAAAAACGCGGTGATTTGTATTTCACAAAAGACATGTTGTTGGCGGTGGGTGATCGCTACGAAGAAGATATCGCCCGCAATCGCGCAATTGACGCGCCTTATCGTTGATATGGCCGAGGTCTAAAAAGAAATGATGTTTACAACTATCCTGTTCTATGTGTTGGCCTTGGTGCTGGTCGTGGCGGCGTTTCGAGTCATTACCGCCTCAAGCCCAGTCACCGCTGTGCTGCATCTGATCTTGGCGTTTGCAAATGCCGCAATGATCTGGATGTTGCTAGGCGCTGAGTTTTTAGCGTTGCTGCTCGTGCTGGTATACGTGGGTGCGGTGATGGTGTTGTTCTTGTTTGTCGTGATGATGCTAGATGTCAAGATGGAAGAACTGCGTACCGGCATCAAAACCTATTTGCCGTTGGGCCTGATCGTTGGGTTGATCATGGTTGGCGAGATGTCGTTTGTGTTGGCAACGTCTTGGGGGCAGGTTGGCCCAGCCGCTGACATGGGTAACGATTACAACAACGCTCGCACGCTGGGCGAAGCGATGTACACCGAATACGCCTTCGCGGTTGAAGTCGGTGCAGTGCTCTTGCTGGTCGGCATGATCGCTGCGATCTCGTTAACGCTGCGCAAACGTCGCGACGTGAAATATAACGACCCAGGCGCCTCGGTGCGAGTGCGTGCCAAAGATCGGGTGCGCCTGGTCAAGATGCCTAGCCAAGAGGCTGTGAACGCCAAAGGAGATCAGCCATGATGACCTTGACCCTGCCGCACTTTTTAGTGCTGGGCGCCATTTTGTTTGCGATTGGTGTGTTTGGGATTTTTTTGAATCGCCGCAACTTGATCGTATTGTTGATGTCGGTTGAGTTAATGCTTTTGGCCGTGAACATGAACTTTGTTGCCTTCTCTACCTGGATGGGTGATGCGGCGGGGCAGGTATTCGTGTTCTTTATTCTGACGGTTGCAGCCGCCGAGGCCGCGATTGGCCTGGCAATTTTAGTGCTGCTCTTCCGCAACCTCAGTACCATCAACGTAGACGAACTTGATAGCCTGAAGGGCTGATCGGATCACGGAACAATATGTTTAGCTCACCTTCTCTTTATCTGACCATCGCGCTCGCGCCCTTGTTAGGCGCGATCCTTGCCGGTTTGTTTGGCACTGGCTTTCTGGGGCGTCAGGTTAGTCGTCGCAACTCGCATTTTCTGACCATCGCGTTGGTTGCCGTCTCGGCAATCGGATCGGTGTTGGTGCTGAAAGATGTGCTCAATGGCCACACCTTTGATGGTGCCGTGTATACCTGGTCAATGTTAGGCCAGGCTAAATTAGAAATTGGTTTCCTGATTGATCCGTTGTCAGCACTCATGATGGTAGTGGTGACCTCTGTTTCGTTGATGGTTCACATCTACACGATTGGGTACATGTCTGAAGATCCAGGCTATCAGCGTTTCTTCGCTTATATCTCTTTGTTTACCTTTTCAATGCTGATGTTGGTCATGTCTAACAACATGGTCCAGTTGTTCTTTGGCTGGGAGGCTGTCGGTCTGGTGTCTTATCTGCTGATCGGCTTTTGGTATACCAAACCGACTGCAATTTTTGCCAACATGAAGGCGTTTTTGGTCAACCGCGTGGGTGACTTTGGTTTTGTGCTGGGTATCGGTTTGCTCTTTGCCTATGCCGGCACGATGCATTATGGCGAAGTGTTTAAGCAGGCAGATAAACTGGCCGCCCTGACGCTGCCCGGCACCGACTGGATGTTGTTGACGGTGGCTTGCATCTGTTTATTTATCGGTGCCATGGGTAAATCAGCACAAGTGCCTCTGCACGCCTGGTTGCCTGACTCAATGGAAGGCCCCACACCGATCTCGGCACTGATTCATGCCGCGACCATGGTGACCGCCGGTATCTTTATGGTGGCTCGTTTTTCACCACTTTTTGAATTATCAAACACTGCGCTCTCGTTCATCATCGTGATCGGTTCGATTGGCGCGTTGTTCTTGGGTATTTTGGGCATTATCCAAAACGACATCAAGCGCGTCGTAGCTTACTCAACCTTGTCGCAACTTGGCTACATGACGGTTGCCCTGGGTGCGTCTGCTTACTCAGTGGCCATCTTTCACTTGATGACGCATGCTTTCTTTAAAGCGCTGTTGTTCTTGGGTGCGGGTTCAGTCATTATCGGCATGCATCACGATCAAGATATTCGTAACATGGGTGGCTTGCGCAAGTACATGCCTATTACGTGGATCACGTTTTTGATCGGTACATTGGCCTTGGTGGGTACGCCATTTTTCTCAGGCTTTTACTCAAAAGAGCACATCATCGAAGCAGCGGGCGCGGCCAATGTGTGGGGCGCGAGCTTTGCGCATTACGCTACGCTGATCGGTGTGTTTGTGACCTCGTTATATTCTTTCCGTGTTTACTTTTTAGTGTTTCATGGCAAAGAGCGTTTTGATACGCACGGTGCTGGGCATGCCGATTCGCACGGACATGATCATGCTGCCTGCGGACATGACCATGACCACGCGCATGCCCATGGCGATGCTCACGCACACGACTCGCACGGTCACGATGACCATGGCCACCATGGCGGTACGCCACACGAGTCTCCTTGGGTCGTGACCTTGCCACTCGTATTGTTGGCGATCCCCTCGATTATCATCGGCGCAATTGCGATTGATCCCTTGCTGTTTGGGTCGTACTTTAAAAATACGATCGTGGTCCTGACGCAGCATCCTGCGATGGCAGAGTTGGCGAAAGAGTGGCATCACGTTCATGGCTGGGTGGGTTATGCCTTGCATGCCTTTACCACCGTGCCCTTCTGGCTAGTGGTCGCAGGCGCAGTGGTCGCCTGGTATTGCTACTTGATTAATCCCAAAGTCCCTGCTGCGATTCAGTCAAACCTCAGCTCCGTGAATAAGGTGCTTGAAAACAAGTACTTCTTTGACTGGTTCAACGAGCAAGTGCTGGCGCGTGGTTTACGTGCAGTCGGCACGAGCTTTTGGCAACGTGGCGATCGTGGTTTGATCGATGGCCTCTTGGTCAATGGCTCGGCAAAATTAGTGGGTGCTTTGGCAGGCGTGGCGCGTCGTTTCCAGACGGGTTACATCTATCACTACGCCTTTGCGATGATCATCGGCCTGTTGGTCGCGATCACCTACATTATCTTTGGTACTAAATGATGGCAAGCGAGATGGCTTCTTTTACGACTCCCTGGCTCACGTTTGCGATTTTTGTTCCGATCGTTTGCGGCTTGTTGATTTTGGCGGTTGGTAGCGACGAGCGCCCGGCGCTGACACGCAACCTCTCGCTGATCGGCGCGTTGCTGAGTTTCTTTGTCACGATTCCTCTCTATACCGGGTTTGACAGTTCAACTGCGGCGATGCAGTTTGTTGAAAAGTCGACATGGATACCTGCCTTTGCAGTGATGTATCACCTGGGCGTTGACGGAATCTCGCTGTGGTTTGTGCTTCTTACGGCATTTATTACGATCATCGTTGTGCTAGCGGGTTGGGAAGTCATCACTTCGCGTATCGCGCAGTACATGGCAGCCTTCTTGATCTTGTCAGGTTTGATGATCGGCGTCTTTGTCGCGATGGACGGGCTGCTGTTCTACATCTTCTTTGAAGCTACGCTCATCCCGATGTACATCATCGTGGGTGTTTGGGGTGGCCCCAATCGTGTTTACG
>CALCPT010000516.1 GCA_937897265.1 uncultured Alcaligenaceae bacterium | reverse complement strand
GCAAAAAAACTTAGGGTTAAACGGCTAGCACGATGGTTAAAGCTGCCAAGGTAGTTGAAGCACTCAACGCAGTCGATGCAGGCAATACACAATGCATCTTACGACAACGCGCCCATCAGAAGAAAAATGCACCGACACGGTGCCTGCCACACATCTGGGGCACCCAAACGAGAAATTGCACCAAAAAGGTGCGCTGATCATAGGGCTTAGTTGCTTCGCCCAAACCGTTCTTAGGCATTCAGCCGCAGTCTTCAAGCTATCGCGCGCTGACGGAGGTCAGGTTCAAGCTCGCGCCCGGTCTTTTAGCAATTTAGAGCAATGCGCAGAGGATTTGTGTCGATAAATCAAACCTCATCGAAAAGCTGGCACAACTTTTGCTTTAGACAGGTCAAGCATAGCCCTCAACGTAAAGGACGCTATGCGGCCTTTGAACCGGCGCAGCCGAACAGTAATCTACTCAGGAGTTTACAGATGAAACGCAGATTAGTTCTCAAGCAGTTGACCGCCGCTAGCCTTCTAGCCATGACGGGTTTTGCAGGTACCGCTTTCGCTCAAGACACCATTAAAGTTGGCATCTTGCATTCTCTCTCAGGCACCATGGCCATCTCTGAGACAGCGTTAAAAGATGTTGCCCTGATGACCATCGATGAGATCAACGCCAAAGGCGGCGTGATGGGCAAGAAACTTGAGCCCGTGATCGTTGACCCAGCCTCAAACTGGCCTTTGTTTGCTGAAAAAGCTCGCCAGTTGATCGCTCAGGACAAAGTCTCGGTGGTGTTTGGTTGCTGGACTTCAGTATCACGTAAATCAGTATTACCCGTATTTAAAGAGTTGAACAGCCTCTTGTTCTACCCCGTGCAATACGAAGGCGAAGAGCTTGAGAAAAACGTGTTTTACACAGGTGCCGCACCGAACCAACAAGCCATCCCTGCTGTTGAGTACCTGATGAGCGCCGACGGTGGCAGCGCCAAGCGTTTCGTGTTGCTTGGTACCGATTATGTGTACCCACGCACAACCAACAAAATCTTGCGCGCCTTCTTGATTTCTAAAGGCGTGAAAGAAAGCGACATCGACGAAAAGTACACACCGTTCGGTCACTCTGACTATCAAACCATCGTTGCAGACATCAAGAAATTTGCTGCTGGTGGCAAAACAGCTGTGATCTCGACCATCAACGGTGACTCAAACGTACCTTTCTACAAAGAATTGGGCAATGCTGGCCTGAAAGCCACTGACGTGCCTGTTGTAGCCTTCTCAGTAGGCGAAGAAGAACTACGTGGTGTGGACACCAAGCCTTTGGTCGGTCACCTTGCTGCCTGGAACTACTTTGAGTCAATTAAGAACCCAGTGAACACTGAGTTTGTCGCCAAGTGGAAAGCTTACGCAAAAGCCAAGAATCTGCCTAACTTCGCCACTGCGGTCACTAACGACCCAATGGAAGCCACTTACGTCGGCATGTACATGTGGAAGCAAGCCGTTGAGGCCGCTAAAACAACCGATACCGACAAAGTGATTGCCGCAATGGGTGGTCAAACCTTTGCAGCACCCGATGGCTTTACAATCATGATGGATAAGACAAATCATCACCTGCACAAGCCAGTGTATATCGGCGAAATTCAGGCGAACGGTCAGTTCAACGTGGTCTGGAAAAGCAAAGGCCCGATTCGTGCACAGCCCTGGAGCCCCTTCATCGCTGGTAACGAAGGCAAACAAGGCCTGTAATTCGCCACACTATGAGATTGCAACGACATGTTTTTGATTTACCCTACCTTGAAACGGTGGCTGCTAACTGTTTTGCTCGCATTACCGCTGCATTGCAGTTTAGCCGCCGACTTGGTCGAGCCCTCAGTACTGAAGGGCTTGGCCGGCGAGAGCAACACCGAGCGGGTCGAATCAATTACAGCGTTGGGGCAACTCACCACTCCTGGCGCAGCCGCAGTGTTGGCTGCGTTGGGGGCGGGCAACGTTCTGATTACCTCTGACAATAAGGTTTTATTGTCAGTTGAGGGCGGCAAGGCAATCGACCCCACAACCGGTGAAACGGTTGCAGCGCCAGCTGATGCCCAAGCCCTGATGTTGAATAACCGTTTGCGTAGCGCTTTGCAGGCTGCGCTGGCAAGCGCTGAATTATTTTCACCTCAACGCAATGTGCGCCTAGCTGCCGCACAACGTTTACAAAAAGAAGCTGATCCCGCGCGTGCTCCCGTACTCGAGCGGGCGCTCGCCAAAGAGCAAGACGCCGAGATCAAGGCTGCGCTCAAGATTGCCGTCGCAAGCGCTGAGATTAAAAGTACCGACGCCACCTTACGCCGCCACGCAGCCGTGTTATTGGGTGAGAGCAAAAACTCAAGCTTCAAACCAATCCTGACCGCAATGCTAGTGCAAGACGCCGCCGGCGCGTTCGCCGAGCCCGATGCCGACGTGCGTACCGCAGCAAAAACTGCGATCGCTCAAATTGAATGGCATCAAACAGTTGTCAGCTGGGTAGGGAACATCTTTTTCGGCATCAGCCTTGGTAGCGTGCTGTTACTTGCAGCGTTAGGTCTGGCAATCACCTTTGGCCTGATGGGCGTCATCAACATGGCGCATGGCGAATTATTGATGATCGGCGCCTACGCCACCTACTTGGTTCAAGGACTTTTTAAACAATGGCTGCCGGCTTGGATCGACTGGTATGTTGTGGCAGCCTTACCAGTCGCCTTCATTGTCACAGCCTTGGTCGGGATGGCGCTTGAGCGCACCGTCATTCGCTGGCTCTATGGCCGCCCGCTCGAAACCTTGCTAGCGACCTGGGGCATTAGTCTCATTTTGATGCAATCTGTACGCAGCTTATTCGGCGCTCAAAACGTCGAAGTCGCCAACCCGAGTTGGATGAGCGGTGGAGTCACGATCTTAGGCAATCTGTCACTCAGCTATAACCGCATCGTGATCGTTGGTTTCGCACTCTGTGTCGTAGTGATTGTGTGGCTAGTGTTAAATCACACCCGTTTAGGTCTGTTCGTGCGCGCGATTACGCAAAATCGCCGCATGGCAGATTGCGTTGGAGTGCCAACTGGCCGCATTGACATGTTGGCTTTTGGCTTAGGGTCTGGGATTGCAGGCTTAGCTGGCGTTGCGCTATCGCAGTTAAGCAACGTGGGCCCCGACCTAGGTCGTGGCTATATTGTCGATTCATTCATGGTGGTGGTGCTGGGCGGTGTCGGGCAACTTGCCGGGACGGTAGTCGCCGCAATGGGGCTCGGCGCCTTGAATAAAATCATCGAACCCTTCTGGGGCGCCGTGATCGCCAAAATTGCGATTTTGTTATTTATCGTGCTCTTCGTACAAAAACGCCCGCAGGGATTATTCGCACCCAAAGGGAGAAGCGCAGAATGAGTTCAACCACCATGGCACCGACTGCCTCGCTATCCCTATCCTCTGCCCCAACCGCTTTGTATTCGCCTCGCGCCTGGACCGCGATTGCGATCGTCGTAGTCGTGTTTGCCTGTTTACCTGCACTAAACCTCCTGTTTCCAGTTGGGCATCCGCTGCACGTGTCTTCGTTTGCGATCGCACTGATCGGCAAATTCATTTGCTATGCAATGGCCGCACTCGCCCTCGACCTCGTTTGGGGTTACACCGGCATTCTGTCTTTAGGTCATGGCTTATTTTTTGCGCTTGGCGGCTACGCACACGGCATGTACTTAATGCGCGCGGGTAAAGCGTCTGCGGATATCGTCCCAGACTTTATGACGTTTCTCAGCTGGAAAACCTACCCTTGGTTTTGGTCTTTTACCGAACACTTTTGGTACGCCATGTTGTTGATGCTGGCCGTGCCAGGCTTGCTTGCCTTTTTGTTTGGCTACTTTGCCTTTCGTTCGCGCATCAAGGGGGTTTATTTTTCAATCATCACGCAAGCCCTGACGTTTGCGGCCATGCTGTTATTTTTTAGAAACGAAACAGGCTTTGGCGGTAATAACGGCTTTACCGATTTTAAAAAGATTTTGGGCTTTGACATTACCGCAGCGAGCACACGTGCGGTGTTGTACTGGGTGAGTCTGTCAGCCTTGTTGGGCGCGTTAGTGTTAGGCCGGGCCATTACACAATCCAAACTTGGCCGAGTGCTCACCGCGATTCGTGATTCTGAAAGTCGCTTGCGCTTTTTGGGCTATGAACCGCTCGGGTTCAAACTATTTATTTGGACACTGTCTGCCATGCTGTGCGCAGTAGCGGGCGCTCTTTATGTGCCACAAGTTGGCATCATTAATCCAGGCGAAATGTCGACCGAGAACTCAATCGAGATGGTAATTTGGGTGGCGACCGGTGGGCGCGGCACACTCATTGGCCCCATCATTGGCGCAGGCACCATCAACGGTTTGAAAACTTGGTTTACCAGCGTGTTTCCTGAGTTTTGGCTGTACGCCTTGGGTATGATTTTTGTACTGGTCACCATCTTTTTACCGCAAGGCATTGTGGGCCTGGTGCGCAAGCTCAGCCAACGCAACAAAGGACAGACGGCATGAATACTCAAGCCATCGCCTCGCACGACTCTGTCGCAGCAAGCACAAAAAGTAACGGTGCCGGCGGCAGCGCCTCGTATGGCCGCATGAAAACGCCTGGGGTCGACACCACGCACGGTGCCATCTTGTATCTTGAGTCCATTAGCGTGGTCTTTGACGGTTTTCGCGCGCTCAATGACTTATCGATTGATATCGGCGTGGGCGAACTACGTTGCATCATTGGCCCAAACGGCGCTGGCAAAACCACCATGATGGATGTCATTACTGGCAAAACAAAGCCCTCCTCAGGCACAGCGTTTTTTGGGCAAAACATCGACCTCACCAAAATGCACGAGGCGCAGATTGCCGACGCCGGCATCGGACGTAAGTTTCAGCGTCCCACCGTCTTTGAAAATCACACGGTGTTTGAAAATCTAGAACTCGCCATGAAAACCAACAAGGGTGTGAAATCAACCTTGTTTGCCCGCTTAAACAGCACGCAGCGCGATCAGATCGCCGCCACCCTTGACCTGTTACGCTTAATGGGCGAACACAAACGCCCGGCGGGCTTGCTGTCGCACGGCCAAAAACAATGGCTTGAGATTGGGATGCTGTTGATGCAAGAGCCCTTGCTACTTTTGCTAGATGAACCCGTAGCCGGCATGACCGATGCCGAAACCGAGCGAACTGGCGAATTACTCAACGATCTGCGCGGTAAACATTCGCTCATGGTGGTTGAGCACGATATGGATTTTGTGAACCAGATTTCTCAAGGTGGCAAAGTCACGGTGCTGTGCGAAGGCTCAGTCTTGGCTGAGGGCACCATGCAACAGGTGCAAGCCGATCAACGCGTGATTGAAGTGTATTTGGGTCGCTAAGCCATGCTAAATGTTCAAGAGATCAATCAGGCTCAGCCATGCTAAACGTTCAAGATATCAACCAGTATTACGGTAGCAGCCACACACTGCGCGGCATCACCATGTCGGTCAAACAAGGCGAGTGCATGGCCTTGCTAGGTCGTAACGGCGTGGGCAAAACCACCCTGCTGCAGTGCCTGATGGGCGTGCAATCACTCGCCTCAGGAAGCATTCACTTTGACGGCAAAGACATCGGCAAGCTCACTCCTCACGCGCGCGCAGCGCTTGGCATGGCGTATGTTCCGCAAGGCCGCGAAATCTTTGCCCGCCTGACCGTCGAAGAAAATATCCTAATGGGCATGGCCACCAAACCCAGCCAACAAGCCAAGCGGATCAAAAACGAAATTTTTGATCTATTTCCAGTCCTGCGAACCATGCTGTCACGGCGCGGCGGCGACCTCTCTGGCGGCCAGCAACAGCAGCTCGCCATCGCCCGCGCGCTAGAGGCAGAACCCAAACTCATCATCTTTGACGAACCCACCGAAGGCATCCAGCCCTCGATCATCAAAGACATCGGCCGCGTCATCCGTCTGCTGCGCGACCGCGGCGACATCGCCATCCTGCTGTGCGAACAATACTTCGACTTCGCCCGCGAACTCGCCGACCGCTTCGTCGTCTTATCCAGAGGCGAAGTCGTCGCCCAGGGCGACCAAACCCAAATGGACAGCGAAGACGTCAAAAAACACCTGTCCGTGTAAAGACCCTAGTCACGGCACCCCCCGCGCCCTAGCGCAAACCCCCGCCATCTGTTTACACTCACCCACTTCATTAAAATCAACGCGAATCAACACGCGAGGCAAGAAACATGTGGGATGTAATCGTAGTGGGCGGCGGCAACGCCGCCCTATGTAGCGCCTTAATGGCGCGCGAAGCCGGCGCCAGCGTCTTAATGCTCGAGGCCTCCCCAAAAAAATGGCGTGGCGGCAACTCACAGCACACCCGCAACCTACGGTGCATGCATGACGCACCACAAGACGTTTTAGTCGATGCCTACCCCGAAGAAGAGTACTGGCAAGACCTTTTAAAAGTCACCGGCGGCCAAACTAACGAAGCCCTTGCACGCATGGTGATTCGCGAATCGTCTTCGTGCCGCGACTGGATGCGCAAGCATGGCGTGCATTTTCAACCGCCGCTGTCTGGAACGCTTCACGTGGCCCGCACCAACGCGTTTTTTATGGGTGGCGGCAAAGCTTTGGTCAACGCGTATTACGCGAGCGCCGAGAAGCTTGGTATCGATATTTTGTACGACTCACCTGTTGACGATCTTGAAATCAAAGACGGCAAATTCATCGCAGCCAAAGTGGGTGACAAGCGCTACGCAGGCAATGCATGTGTTTTGGGCTGTGGTGGTTTTGAGTCTGACCGCAAATGGCTGCGCGAAGCCTGGGGTCAAAACGAGCTTGGCGAATGGCCTGCCGATAACTTCTTGATTCGCGGTACACGCTACAACATGGGTGTTGTGCTGAAAGTCATGATGCGCGAAGGTGCCGATACCATGGGCGACCCCACCCAAGCGCATTGCGTGGCCATTGATGCGCGCTCGCCGCTGTATGACGGCGGTATCTGCACTCGTATCGATGCTGTTTCTTTGGGGATTGTGGTCAATCGCGAAGGCAAACGCTTCTACGACGAAGGCGAAGACTTCTGGCCCAAGCGCTATGCGTTGTGGGGCCGCTTAGTCGCCATGCAACCAGGTCAGATCGCTTACTCAATTGTCGACGTCAAATCAATCGGCCGTTTTATGCCAGCCGTGTTTGAAAACATCAAAGCTGACACCTTGCCCGAACTTGCAAGCAAACTCGGGCTTGACCCTGAAGTCTTGACGCAGACCGTCAACGAATTCAACGCAGCCTGCCAACCCGGCACGTTCGATCACACAATTCAAGATGATTGCCATACCCAAGGCCTGACGCCAGAAAAAACCCACTGGGCGTTGCCGATTGAGAAGGGTCCCTTCTTTGGCTACCCCGTACGGCCCGGCGTGACCTTCACCTATTTCGGCCTGACTACCGACGAAAAAGCCAGCGTCTTTTTTGGTGGCAAGGCTAGCCCCAACATGTTTGCCGCTGGCGAGATAAACGCCGGTAACGTTTTAGGCAAAGGCTACACCGCAGGCGTCGGGATGTCGATCGGCACCGCCTTCGGTCGTATCGCCGGCACCCAAGCCGCCATGGCAGCACAAAAAATTAAAGAAGGATCCTCACATGCAATCGCTTGAATCCCTGACCCGCGAGGCACAAGGCTTGGCCGGTGCTTCTGAACATTCAATTACCTGGCACAGCAAGGGTCTGAGCAGCAACGAGGCCGAGGTTGCACGTCAACTGCAGATCTGTAATGCCTGTCGCTACTGCGAAGGCTTTTGTGCCGTGTTTCCGGCGATGGCACGTCGCTTACAGGTCGACAGCAAAGCTGACCTCAACTACTTGGCCAATCTTTGCCACAACTGCGGCGCGTGCTTGCACGCCTGCCAATATGCGCCCCCACACGAGTTTGCGGTCAATGTGCCGCAAGCCATGGCCAAAGTCCGTTTAGAAACCTATACCGATTTTGCCTGGCCAGCGGCCATGGGTTCGCTTTACAAAAACAATGGCTTAACAGTGTCTTTGGCAACCGCCTTCGGCCTCGCCCTGTTTTTGGTGTTAACGCTACTGGCCACGGGCAAGCTGGTACACGAGCCGCTCGCGGGTAACTTCTATGCGGTGTTTCCGCATAACACCCTAGCCCTGATGTTTGGTGCTGTGTTTGGGTTTGCGGTCTTAGCGCTGGGGATCGGTGTCACGCGGTTTTGGAAAGAAATCACCCCAGGAGCCGCCAGTGCGGTCGCACTCGGTGAAGCCACTCACAACGTTCTGGGTATGAAATATCTCGACGGCGGCCACGGTCAGGGCTGCAACGAAGAAGACGATCGTTTTACGTTGCGCCGCAGACGGTTTCACCATCTCACGTTTTACGGCTTCATGCTGTGCTTTGCCGCCACCTCAGTGGCTACTCTCTATCACTACGTACTTGGCCTGCAGGCGCCCTACGCCTATACAAGCCTGCCCGTCATTTTAGGTACCGTAGGTGGGATTGGCTTACTGATCGGCCCCGCTGGTCTACTTTGGCTCAACCTGAAGCGCTCACCGCTGCACGGCGATGCAGCCCAAAAACCCATGGATCGTGCCTTTATTGTGTTGCTATTTACCGTCAGCCTGACTGGACTTGCCTTACTCATTTGGCGTGACACGAGCTATATGGCGCTTTGGTTGGCCATTCATCTGGGTTTTGTGATGGCGTTATTTTTAACGTTACCTTATGGCAAGTTTGCGCATGGCATCTATCGCAGCGCAGCTTTGCTGAAGTGGTCAATTGAAAAACGCCAGCCCAACAAACTCGCGTTAGGCGGCGATTAGAACGACTCGATACGATCTGACACCGTGCTAATCGGTGTCAGGCCTTTGAAGTGCTTGCTTGTTAAGTGGTTTCGTTTCGCTTGAAGCCAGCTGTTTTTGAGCCCAACATTCGCTGAATGCCTAGCTTTTGTTGGGCCCAAAAGCCTCGGCCATAGTCACGCCCGCCAGCGGCTGGCTCTTGATCATGCACACCGGTTGGCACATACCCCGTATCAAACTTGGCGGTTCTAAACACAATATCCCAAACCGGAAACAGCACAGAGAAATTGTGTCCCTTGGCCGGCCCTGCGGTCGACTCATCGTAAGCCAGCGAGTGATGAAACCGATGAAACTTTGGGCTCACTAACAAACGATCGCCCCACTTGCCAAAGCACATGCGCACATTCGCGTGCGAAAAGCTTTCAACCAATTGAGTGAAGACCACAATCAACACAAACTGCGCGGGCTTGACGCCAATCAACTGCGCAACCAACACCAACACCGCATCACGCAGCAAACTATCTAGCAGATGATTGCGGTTATCACTCCACATTGTCATTTGACGCTGACTGTGATGCACGGCATGCAAACTCCAAAACCAATTAAACCGATGCTGTGCGCGATGATAAAAATACTCAACGGCATCAAAGATTAATAAATACAACAGCAGGCTAACGATTGCGCCGTCGGTGACGCCTGGCCAAAGTTCGTCAAGATGCCAGCCCGAAAAGCCCCAAACATGAGCCTGACCAAACAACTCATCCCAAAGGGGCTCAATCGTAAAAAACAACACCAGGCGAAACACCCCAAGGCGATGGATCAGCGTGTACAAAAAATCAATACGGATTTGCTGGCGGTCACGCACGGGCTCAGCCGGCCACACGCGTTGCATGGTGCCAAAGACAACGACCAATAAGGTAATTTGCAACAGGCCAATCAACAACCACATCGTGCCGTCGTAGGCGTCTTCAATGACGCCGCTCAAACCAGCATGAAACAACAAGGGCTGCACTAGCGTCTCGAACAGCCACTGCTGCGTCTGATCGAAGAGCTCAACGAGTTGATTCATCGACTTTGTATTTCCTTTACGTCGCTTGTTTTTGAAGGCTCGGGCGATGAGACCATGCTGCTTGGCAGACATTGACTCGTGCACACACCAACTTTCGCCTGTGAGGCCTGAATTTTCTCACGATACGCTGGATGGCTATCCATTGTGGCAAAACAAAACCCTTTTTGTTTCAACCCTTCGATCAAAGGCTCAAGCACCGCCGGCGCCCAGGGATCTTGTCGCGACCAAATCCCCAAGTGGGCCACCAAAATATCGCCGCGGCGGATATTTCGCAAGGCGCGCTCGAGCAACAAGGTATTGGGGTATTGCTCGCTTGGTAATTCGTCACCTAAAAACCCCGCAGGTGTCCAACCAACGTGCTCGTAGCCACAGGCTTGCGCGGCGCGCAATAAAGCTGCTGAAGTTTTGCCGCCCGCAGCACGAAACAAAGGCAGTATTTTTTGCCCTGTCATGTCTTCAAAGCGCTTGGCTGGGCGACCCAACTCTTCGCAATATTGAGCGCCGGTCCAGATAAAACTCTTTCCTGGCTGCGGGCCTGCACTCGGTCGCATTAAAAACCGACCATCTGCTGTGTCGCTCAGCCAGTAGACATGGTCAAAGGTGTGCGAACCGAACGCGTGGCCTTGCTCGGCCAAGGCCTTCCACCACGGGGCCCAAACCTCGTCCAGGCTTGTGCCGCCCGTGCGAGTCGGTTCGTTTGCCAAAAAGAAGGTTGCGCGCACCTGATGCCGCGCTAGCACCTCAGCCACTAAAGGCGCTACCTGCATATGTCCGGTATCAAACGTCAAGTAAACCGGCCGCTCACAAGCCGCAGGGGTCGGCGACAAGGCAGGCGAACCCAACAAGGCTGTCGCACAAGACGACAGCCCTAAGCCCAGCAAAACCTTATAGACGGCTCGCATGATTTAGCGACCAAACTCCGTGCGGAGACTTGCCCACCTGCACTTGGTGGGTGATGGTTTTTTTCTCGATATCGAGCGCAACCAATTTTCCTGCCCAACGCGCCGTGAATAATAAGGTCTTACCGTCGGCGAGCATTTCCATGCAGTCTGGGCCCGCAGGGGTTTTATAGGTGTCGACCACACTGAGTGTCGTCCAATCGATACGGCTGATGGTATTGGCAGCTCGATTGCTCACGAACACATGCTTTTTATCGCCTTGCGAGCGAAACGCGTGTGCACCCTCGCCGGTCGGAATCCGCTTTTTCAATACCGCTTTTGCTGGAGAAACGTCGTACACCTCAACTTCAGCCGCACCCGTTAAACCGATCAGCAACGTCTTATCATCGGGAGCCAGATAGAGGTCTGCGGGCGTCTTACCCGTTGAGATCGTCCAGAGTGGCTTTTGTGTGGCCAAATCAACGGCCATCAACTCGTGGCTGTCTTGCAAGGTGAAATACGCCGTGGTGCTTTTGCTATCGATCGCGATGTGACTAGGCGTTTTGCCAGCGGGTAAACGCTTGGCCAAGTGCATTTGAAATTCGCCGTTTTTGATCTCCCAACGATAAATGTCGACATGGTTTAAGCGATTAGCTGCCGTGACAAACCATTTCATGTCAGGTGAAAAGCGCAAATGGTATGGGTCGAGGATACCCTTCAAGGTACGCTGAACTTCACCAGTATTGGGATCTAAAAAAGTAATCGAGTCGCTTGCCGCATTGGCCACCATGACCGATTTGCTATCGGGCGTTAGGTACAAATGGTGAGGCTCTTTACCCACCGGAACCCGCTTGATTTCTTTATAGGTCACTGGGTCAATGACACTGACATTCGCGTTCAGCGAGTTGAGCACCAAGATGGGGGGGGCTGCGTTAGTGATTGAATTGACAAATAGGCCAACCGTCGCCAAGGCCCCGACCAAAACATAGCGAATAAAACGATAGCTTTTATGCATAAGGAACCGATAGTTTAACTAGCCATAAGACGCAGGCTGATCAGGCTATTTTCGCACAGACACGTCTAAACGAATACGGGATCTCTAAAAAAGCTGACGGCAAATCAACTTAACTTAAACGATGTACGACCGCTCCTGGATGTGGCATCCGCGCCATCAATATCGTGGCAGTCTCAGATTCGGTGCAATACAGAGTCTGACGACCCTCGCCACCAAACGCAAGGTTTGTCACGGTCGAGCCTTTGGGGCTAGACCACACGCCAACCGGCTCACCTCGATGGTTCACCAACCATGCATACCCCAAGCCGGGATTAGCGATCGCCAAATTACCCTCAACATCAACTGCAATACCATCGGGACCACTAGGTCCATGAGAGGTAAAAAACTGCCCAACCTTCGCCACACTGCCGTCGGGCATCAAAGGCGCCCGCCAGACACAATTACCTCGCGTCACAGCAATCCAAAGGACCTTTTCGTCAGGTGAAAGCACAATGCCATTTGGACTGGGAACATTACTTAACAATAAATCGAGCTGACCTGATGAACGCAAACGATACACGCGCCCCGTTGGGTCATGCATGCCCGACTGCCCTTGATCTGTGAAATAGACATTGCCTTGCGAATCACAAGTCAAGTCATTAACTCCCTTAAAACCCTCTGTATTTCGTCTGACCAAGTGAGGAACAAGCGCACCCGTATGGATATTCAAACGCATTAAACCGTTCTTATAGTCCGTGATGAGTAGTTCGTCTGTTGAGTAAAACTTCATCCCATTGGGCTCGCCGTCATACTCAACGATTAAGGACCAGTTACCCTTCGGATCAATTCGAAAAACACGTCCAAAAATGATGTCTGTTACATAAAGATTATCCGACGCATCGAAGACAGGCCCTTCAAGAAACGAATCCAGCGCGGCACCACCCCGATTAATATTTGCCCACTCAGAGCGTACGCCGGTTCGACGATACTCGGCGGGCATCTCAGTAAAGACTTCAAGCATCTGAACAGTAGGTGGTTGCTGCACAAACATTGGAACTTCTCCTCGTTAATCAAGCGTTGATCATCGGCCTGATACAGTCGCGTTAAATTTGTGCTCCAGTTGATTTCACAACCGCGCCCCACTTGGTGATCTCAGCCTGAATGAAGGCTCTAAATTCAGCCGGTGTACTGGTCAGGCTGTTAGCAGCCTGCGCAGCCAACGTTTCTTGCACATCTTTCATACGCGAAATATTTGCACACGCTTGATTCAATTTTGCGATGATGTCGGCAGACGTCCCCTTCGGGGCAAATAACCCGTTCCAAGATGTGATTTCAAAGTCAGGCACACCCGCCTCGGCCATCGTCGGCACATCGGGTAACAACGCCAAGCGTGTAGCAGAGCAAACCGCTAAGGCCTTTAACTGACCAGACTGAATACTTGGAATAGCGGACAGTGCCGTTTTAAAACCCAGTTGTGTCACGCCCGCAATGGTATCGGTTAGCGCCGGCGCCGCACCCTTATAAGCGACGTGAGTCATTTTGATATTGAAACGCTGTAACAACATTTCACCCGCCAAATGCGGCGTTGTGCCAACACCCGAGGTGGCATAGTTCAAAGAGTCGGGCTTTGCTCGGGCCAATGCAATCAATTCTTGCACGTTATTCACGGGTAACTTTGGCGTCACGACCAACACTGCCGGAGCTGACGTCAAAATAGAAATAGGCTCAAAATCGCGCACAAGGTCGTATCCAGGATTTTTATACAAAGACATATTGATCGCATTCGCAACCGTACCTAAAAACACCGTGTATCCGTCGGGAGCGGCACGAGAGGCAATCTCGCTTCCAATGTTCGAACCTCCGCCGGGTTTATTTTCAATCACCACCCTCTGCCCAAGCTCATCGTACAGCTTGGCTGAAATAATACGGGCGGTCACGTCGGTCGATCCACCCGGCCCAAACGCGACGATCATTTTGATTGTCTGGGTCGGATAGCCCGATTTCGATTGAGCAAATACTGGTGCTGCCATACTCGCACCTAACGCAAGCCCTACCTCGATAAAGTGACGACGATCCATTGCATCTCCTTTAATATATATTTGTTAGCTCGTTGTGTGCCAC
>CALCPT010000515.1 GCA_937897265.1 uncultured Alcaligenaceae bacterium | reverse complement strand
TACCTGCGTCTTACCCGACGGTGCAAAGCTTTCTGATGGACCACGCACGACGCACGCAACCGCTGCCTAAACGACAGCTCGCTGAGCGCGCGCGTACTGCGTTAGACATCAGAAGAAAAGTCACCCTTCGCATGCCGCTCTTCAACAGCAACAACATAGGTGGGGCGCTTACCGCGTGCAACGATCACCAACTCGTCGACAACCGCAATAAAAAACAACCAGGCGCCGATCAGAAAAGACATTTGCGGAATCCACATCGGCATCGGCAAGAGGCCGCCGGCAACATCTTTAAAGACCCAGCTTTCATACGTAAATAAGGTGGCGGACCAAGCCAGATAGCCAACCGCGACCGCAGCGCAGGCCAGCGACACTAGCTCAAAGCGCTGGCGCGGCTTAGGTGCAAGTTTTTCGAGCAGCAGTGTGACGCGTACGAAATCACCGTGCTTGAAGGCGTGCGCCATCGCTAAGAATGCTGCGGCGGCGCACAACCAAGCCACTACGTCGTTGACGGCCCCCGTCTTAATACCGAACTCGCGTAACACGCTTTGCCCGACCATCAAGGCGCAAATCGCGCACACGCACAGAGCGGCAATGCCGCCCGCCACGAGGTACAACGCATCAAGAAACTTTCTCATGGGGCGACATCACTTTAGTCTAAAAAATCAACAAACAAAATTACTTAGCAGGGACGAGTTTGCGGTATTCAGCAATCAAAGCAGTGCCTTGAGCACCAGCTTTCTTTTCCCAATCTGTGGCCATGGTCGCGCCGATCTTGTTGAACTCACCCAAGAACGTAGCAGACGGTGGTGTCACCGTCATACCATTATCAGCCAAGACTTTTTTCAACACAGCTTCTTTTTCTGCGCTGATTTTCCAGCCTCGTGCTTGCGCCTCTGCTGCCACTTTCGTGACGGCCTGTTGCGTGGCTTTATCTAGCGCATTGAACGCTTTCAAGCTCACAATCACAGCATTTTTCGGAATCCAAGCCTGCATTTCATAGAAATACTTCATGCTCTCGTAGGTCTTGGTGTCAACACCAGTAGCGCTTGAGGACAAATAGCTTTCAACGACGCCAGTGGCAAGTGCCTGACTAAGTTCAGCTGCCTGAATCGTGACCGGAACCATGTTCATCATTTCAGCCAAGCGGGCGGTGATGGGCGAATACGAACGCCATTTCAGGCCTTTCATGTCGGCCACGGCATTGACTGGCTTCTTGGTATAAATGCCTTGTGGTTGCCAAGGGGCCGTGTACAAGATTTTCATCCCTTGGCCTTCGAGGTACTTGTCAAGCGCTGGGCGCTGCACTGCCTCGAGCTTTTCAGCGTCGGCATAGCTGCCAACTAGTGATGGCAAGCCATCCATACCGAACAGTGGATTTTCATTTTCGTAATTGACCAAAAGGATCTCGCCCAACTGTGCCTGACCACCTTGCACAGCCCGCTTGATTTCAGGTGCTTTAAACAATGAAGCGTTTGAATGCACCACAATCTTAAGTTTGCCAGCCGTGGCAGCGTCAACCTGCTTTGCAAAATACTCAAGATTTTCGGTATGGAAATTACCGGGGGCATACGCCGAAGGCAAATCCCATTTGGTTTGGGCCTGAGCCAAGCTGGTCAAACCAACACAGGCCAAGGCGGCGGCCAAGCGAATTAGAGGTAAGCGGGACATGATGTCTCCTGGACAAAGGATAGAAGTGAAAAGGGCAAACGGGTGGCGTAAACACTAAGCCCGTACCGAAGGACACAGGCCGCAACTGCGGCACTGCACCAAGCGGATGGCGAACATAGTACCGAAGAAGTAAGATCAATGGGAAGATGTCGCCCAAAAAACTTAAAAATACGTTGGAGAGCACGATTGAACGCACGCTACGAGTTACTGCTGAAAGGAAACAGTCTGAGCTTTAAAGGAGGCTTTTTTGGGCTCTGCAACGTGGCGCTACTCACCGCCGCAGATGGCACTCGCATCTTGTTCGATACCGGTCATTACTGCGTACGCAAAGCCCTACTGGCGGGCCTCAAAGAGCGCGGCCTGGCCCCCACGGATATCGACCTAGTCTTTCTGTCGCATTTGCATTTTGACCATTGTCAGAATCTGGACTTATTCAAAGGGGTCAAAGTTTGCGTCAGCGAAACCGAACTCGCCTATGCTCACAACCCGCACCCCGATGACCTATTCGTGCCCTGGAAGATTCATGAATTGCTGGCCGAGTTTGATGTCAGGGTGCTACCCAAGCGCGGTGAACTCGTTGCAGGCGTTGAACACTTTGAAGTCCCTGGCCACACAACTGGATCCCAAGCTTTACGGTTTACACAGGCGGACGGTCGCCGGGTCGTCTTAGCGGGAGATGCAGTCAAATATCCCAAAGAGGTATTAGCCCAGATGAGCGACATGTGTTTTGCCTCACCAGAGGAGTCAAAGCGCTCGATTGCCGAAATCTGCGAAGGGACGGACGTGATTGTGCCGGGACACTTTCCAGAGATCTTCAGACGCAACGGCGGCTGGATTTGGGATGAGCCACCGACGATCGAACTGATTTTGCGTTGAAGCGCAGTCAAATCAGGCGCTCGGCAGCAGTCTGCGCACTTAGAGGGTTCGAATCGATTCAAACTTCCTGTTCAGGGATCAGGATTTCCCTAGGTTTCGCTCAAAACGGCTACCTATTTGAAAATAATTCGTACATTTCTCTTTTTTTTAGGTATATTGAAACTTCGATGGGGAGTAGCTCCAGTTCTTTGTGATCCGGTTCGAATTTGATCTCACAAAGGGCACGTCAAGTCGTCATTACGAAGCGAAAGCTTCCGGCTTGTCGGGCATATAACTGAACCACAACAAGCCGAGCAAGACCTTCGATCAGTGGCCTAACAGGGCATGTGTTGTCAATGGCGTTATGTTGATTTTTCAACGTTTGAATTGGCATTTCATTTCTTGTTTAGGTTTTGATTGATTGTCTTTTTAAGGCTTGAACAATGGAACTCTTTTCCTCCACGTGGTGGTCGGCTCTGCTCGCCATTATTCTGATTGACCTTGTACTCGCGGGCGACAACGCAATTGTGATTGCGCTAGCTGCTCGTAAACTTCCCCCTGCTTTGCAAAAGAAAGCCATCTGGTTTGGTACCGTTGGCGCCATAGCCGTGCGCTCTGCTCTAACGGTTGTGGTTGTCTGGCTGCTCAAAATCCCTGGCCTCATGCTTCTTGGTGGTCTCGGGCTTCTTTGGATTGCCTGCAAATTGATTCTCGATACCGGAGAAGACAAAGAGCACGACATTCGCGTCACCTCGTTTTGGGGTGCGATGAAAACCATCATCGTGGCCGATGCCCTCATGGGGATTGACAACGTTCTTGGTGTCGCAGGCGCCGCACAGGGCTCGTTTGATCTTGTTGTGATCGGTTTGCTCATCAGCGTTCCAATCGTTGTATTTGGCAGCACGCTCGTACTAAAAATGGTTGAGCGTTGGCCGGTCATCATCACCATCGGCGCTGCGGTTCTGGCCTTTACAGCAGCCAAAATGATCACCGACGAGAAACTACTCGACCCGATCTTTGACGGCGCTGCACGCATCAACGAGATCGCGCGCTGGACCACTTATATCGTCGCCATCGCACTCGTATTTATCACGAGCAAGTATGCAGCGCGTAAAACAAGCATTAACAACAACCCCCTCTCTTCAACAAAACTTGTTAACCACAAATCTTAGGAGGCTGTCACATGGAAACCCTTATCGTCTACATCAATGATTCTGAATATGCTCGCAATCAGCTGGCGACAATGATCAATTCGCGCCAGCCAACAAAGTGCGTGCTAGTTGGCTGCCCACCCAAGCTAAACCGCCATATTTCAAAGTGGATCTCGGGCGGTGCGCGTAAAAAATGGCAAACACAGTGGGCCGACAACACGTGCACCGAAATTTCCAAGTCTTTCATACCTGAAGGCCATCAGTTCGTGAATCGTGTCGCCTTTGGTCCCTTGATCAATGTCACGAAACAACTTCAAGGTGAATTTCTCGGGGCTCGAGTGCTTGATGCCCGCAGACCTAAACTGGCACACACCCCAGAACCTCTGGTCGAAGGGCAACAAGCGCAGCCTGATATGGCCACAAGAGCAATGGGAGTCGCTGCCACCACCGCGATTTTGGCTCTCGCAGCTGATTAACTTTTTTTTAGTCCTCCCGAATCCCCCTTCGCGCTCGCGAAGGTAAGGATTCGAATTTCCATATATGATTGACAGGCTCAGGCTCTCTTTTGAGAGCCTGAGCTTTTGTTCGACCTGAAACCCGTTGGTCGCCCCACGGTTTGGGTCAATCTGATACCCACTTGCTACACGACAACAATGACAGAGACAACGCAATCCTCCCCTCCACCGGTCGGCCCTTTTGCCGGACTTACCGTTATCGAGCTTGGCCATAGCGTCGCAGCCCCCTTTGCCGGACAAATCCTCAGTGAACTTGGGGCTCGTGTGATCAAGATCGAAAAAGCCGACGGCGATGATGCGCGTCGTTGGGGCCCCCCTTTCTGGGAAGGCGCCTCGGCTTTTTTCCAGTCGTTGAACCGCAACAAGCAATCTGTGGTCTGCGAATTACGCGACCCCGAACAAATCGCCGCACTCAAAGACTTTATTTACAACGAGGCGGATATCGTCATCCAAAACCTGCGACCTGGCCACGTCGAACAGCTGGGGCTAGACGGCAAGAGTTTGCTGGCCCGCCAGCCACGTCTAATTTATTGCAGTCTAGGAGCCTTTGGTCGCGAAGGTCCACTCAAAACTCGTCCAGGGTACGACCCGCTCATGCAAGCGTTTGGCGGCATCATGAGCACAACTGGCGAGCCCGGGCGCCCAGCGGTGCGCGTAGGCGCCTCGATTGTCGACATGGGCACTGGCATGTGGGGCATCATCGGCATTCTGACAGCGCTGTATGAGCGTCAAGTATCGGGAGTCGGTCGCATCATTGATGTCTCTCTCTTTGAAACCGCTACAAGCTGGGTCTCCTTACTGGCATCGCAATACTTGGCTTCCGGCCAATTAGCCGGCAAGCAAGGCTCTGGTGCACCGGGCATCGTGCCCTACAAGGGTTACCTCACTAGCGATGGTGAAATCGTGATCGCAGCAGGCAGCGACAGCCTTTTTAAATCGCTAGCAAAAGTCTTGGGACGCCCCGAGTGGCTTGAAGACCCTCGCTTTGTCGACAACCCCAAAAGAGTCGATAACCAGACTGAACTCTACGGAATGATCGAAGCGATTGTTGCTACTCAAACGACTGCGCATTGGACGGCTCTACTTGAGGCCGCAGGCGTACCCTGCGCTCCGGTCAATGACTTAGCTCAGATGCTAGCCCACCCGCAAACTGAAGCGCTTGGCTTGGTGCAAGACGTCCCTGGCACCGGCATGCGGTTTCTTGGCTTGCCCATTAGCTTCGATGGCGTGCGGCCTAAACCACTTGCACCACCACCAAAACTTGGTGAACATACCGAAATATTATTAAAAAGGAAAACCCCATGACCGCCTTACCAAGCTACGAGACAATCGCCACCGAAGTCATTGGCGCGCATGTCTTGAAAGTCACGATCAATCGCCCACAAGTCGGCAATGCCGTTAACACCCAAATGGGTCACGACATGCTTGACCTCTGGAACCGCCTAACGGCTGATGCGGGCGATATTCGCTGCGTGGTGCTGACCGGTGCTGGCGAAAAAATATTTTGTGCCGGTGGCGATCTGAAAGAGCGCAATGGCATGACAAAAAAACAATGGACACTGCAACACGAATTGTTTGAGCGCATGTACTGGACGTTGGTCGACTTGCCTGTGCCGGTGATTGCAGCCGTCAACGGACACGCCTACGCCGGCGGTCTTGAGATGGCCTTGTCGTGCGACTTTATCTATGCAAGCAACGCTGCGCGTTTTGCGTTAACCGAAGTCACCTTAGGCATCATGCCCGGTGCGGGCGGTACGCAAAATCTGCCACGCGCAATTGGCGAACGCCGCGCGAAAGAAATTTTGATGACCGGCAAGCCATTTAACGCACAGCAGGCAAACGAATATGGCTTGGTCAACGCCGTTTTAGAACCAGCCGACGTGCTGCCTCGCGCGCTAGAAACCGCCGAAGCCATAGCCAGCAACGCACCGCTGTCGGTTCGTCAAATCAAAAAATCAGTTCGCTACGGCGGCCAAATGGAATTGCGCACCGCCTTCAGATTTGAGATTGAGGCCTATAACCATTTGATCGGCACTGAAGATCGAATGGAAGGCATCGCAGCCTTTAATGAAAAACGCAAAGCAAATTTCAAGGGATGCTAAGCGAATGAAACGCGGCGCTGCGCGGGCGGCGCCTGAGCGCGCCCTACCGCGCGGCATCAATATAACGGTACAGTCAAGCAAATAATAATTTTGATACGGAGCACGCAACATGACTCAAGCAACGCATTCTTTAACTATCAACACCGGCTTGGATTACCCCGAGATTCGCGAAGGCGTTAAACGCGTTTGTGCGGATTTTCCTGGATCATACTGGCGCGACCTTGAAGAAAAACTCGCCTACCCAACAGAGTTTGTACAAGCGCTTACCGCCTCGGGTTACTTGGGTGCCCTGATCCCTGAAGAATACGGTGGCAGCGGTATGCCTTTGCGTGCGGCAATGGTGATTCTTGAAACGATTCACGAGTCGGGCTGTAATGCCGGCGCGTGCCACGCACAGATGTACACCATGGGTACAGTGATGCGCCATGGCAGCGAGGCACAAAAGAAAAAATACCTGCCAGATATCGCAAGCGGCAAACTGCGTTTACAAGCCTTTGGCGTGACAGAGCCCACCACGGGCACTGACACCACCAAACTTAAAACGCGTGCAGAGCGTCAGGGCGATCACTATGTGATCAACGGTCAAAAGGTTTGGACATCGCGGGCACTGCACTCTGACTTGATGCTGCTGCTGGCACGCACCACCCCCGTTGACCAATGCAAAAAGAAAAGCGACGGCCTGTCAGTGTTCTTGTTAGACATTCGCGATGGTTTGGGCAAAGGCCTTGACATTCGCCCTCTGAAGGCGATGATCAATCATCACGCCACCGAAGTCTTTTTTGATAATTTAAAGATCCCTGCTGACTGTCTGATTGGCGAAGAAGGTAAGGGCTTTAAATATATTCTTGACGGCATGAATGCCGAGCGTATTTTGGTGTCCGCTGAAGCAATTGGCGATGCGCGCTGGTTTACCAAAACTTCAGTGGCTTATGTGAACGAGCGCCGCGTCTTTGACCGCCCGATTGGTCAAAATCAGGCGGTACAGTTTCCGATTGCCCGTGCACACGCCGAAACCGATGCAGCTGACTTGGTATTGCGTCGTGCGGCCGCACTCTTTGACGCTGGCTTGCCTTGTGGCGACGATGCGAACATGGGCAAATTATTAGCCTCTGAGGCGACCTGGCACGCTGCCGAGGCCTGCATTCAGTGCCATGGCGGGTTTGGCTACGCCAAAGAGTACGACGTTGAGCGCAAATGGCGTGAGACCCGTCTCTTCCAGATCGCGCCCATTTCAACCAACTTAGTGCTGTCGTACATTGGCGAGCACATGTTGGGCATGCCTCGTTCGTTTTAAAAAAACAATCACAACAAAGAGACAAACATGACTGGATTAACCCAAGCCCTCGCCGCCTTTGTAGCAAAGCCAACGTTTGGCAACAATGAACAAGGCGCACTCGCCGTTGCAAAAACTGGCTTTATGGATACGATCGCCACCATGATGGCCGGCCACAACGAACCGGTCGTCAACATCGTGCGTCAGTTTTTTGCCAACGCCACAACGCCCGCTGAAGCTCCGGTGCCCTTTCTCGGTACGATGCACCCCTCGGCTCAAGCGGCGTTTATCACCGCGGTGGCTGGCCATGCGCTCGACTACGACGACGTTGCGTTATCAGGCCACCCCAGCACCGCTCTGGTACCCGCGATTTTGGCTGAAGGCTATTTGCTCAACAGCTCGGGCCTGGAGGCGTTAC
>CALCPT010000514.1 GCA_937897265.1 uncultured Alcaligenaceae bacterium | reverse complement strand
TGGCATTTACATTGCGTGGGGATATGGGTGTGCCGATGGCGTGTGCTTATGTCGTTGTTCAGTATGTTGCTGCGGCTGCGGGATCATGTCTGGCGCTTTTTCTGGTCGGTATGGGCGGCAACCTCGCGGCAACGATCCCTCAAGACGGCATGCTCTGGCAAGCGGTTGTTTTCGAGGCGATTCTGACCTTCGGCATGGTCTTGTTGGTACTCAGCATGACAAACGGGCCCAAGCTGGACAGTAGTTCTGCTCCACTCGCCGTAGGGGCGTATGTGATGGCAATGGGTACGATGGGCGGCCCCTTTGACGGCGCAGCATTTAACCCTGCAAGAGCATTTGGGCCAGACTTTGCGCGTGGCGATTTTTCAACGTACTGGGTCTATGCACTTGGATCACTGATTGGCGTACTGGTGGCGGTCGTTATTGCACGCTTTTTACGCGGGCCTGCAAAAGCCTCTGAGTCTAATGCGGCAATGGGAAACCCGCTAGATTCATGAACAACTAGTGATGACACAAAAAGCAATACGCACCTATCGCATTCAGTCGTGACCTTTATCTGAATGCGATTGGCTGTGAGCCTGCAGAGTTCTGACCTTAAGCTTAACGGGATTTGCCTCGAGCGAATCGCGCCAGACCGTTAACGCTAGAGAGGTTTGCCGCGTTGTGTCGCTCGGGCTGCAAATATTGCCGACGCTTTAAGAACCAAACGCTCACCCACTTTCAGTTCGCAGTTGCCAAAACGAACGCGACCACTGACTTTGCTGAGTGTCGCGGTCGCCTCAACCCAATCCCCTAAAACTGCTGGGCTGATAAAGTCGACCGAGAGATGCATCGTTAATACATCGTTTGATTGACTATTGGCGTGGGCGACGTTGATGCCAATCACTTGATCGGCGACGGTAGATAACATCCCCCCATGCACCACGCGCTCAATATTCAAGTGTGACTCGTCAACCAGAAATCCTAGCTTGAACTGATTGGCACCATCAGGCTTTGAGTAAATCGGGCCAATTCGCTGTGTGAATGGCTCGACCATAAAAATGGGCTCAAAACCTGCAGGGACGCCAGACGGAAGTGTCATTTCGGTAAACCCATAAAGATCGATCCCCTAGCGCTTTGCCAGTAAATCTAAGACCACCCGAGGCACCATACTGAGCGTAGCCAGCCCTTTGAACTCTGGATCACCCTCAGCAGCAAACTTTTTACGGAGTTCTAAAAATGCCTCTCCGCCACTCGTTTCAAACCAAAACCAGTCTTGTATAGACTTTGCGCTGTGTTGACCAGGTTGGGCAAGCTTTGCCTCAAAATAAAATGACTTTAGCTCATCGGTTGCAAACTTTACGTTGACCGCCGCCGCCTGCTCAGGGTCGTTCAAAATCTGCTCGGGCTGTGCCCCTAGCCACGAGGTCACAAAATCCGCGAGTCGCTCAGGTGACGCACCCGTGACACCCAACGTGGTTCGGCCGCGCGCCTGAAGACTAACTTCATGCCAAGCCCGCAGTTGAGCAACCTCGCTAAGTACCCGTTCTCGCAACGTACCAACCTTGCTGTGACTTGGAAAGCTAACTGGGCAGACTAACTGCTGAGCGTCATAGCCCAATTGGTCGAGCGGTGCGTCGTCTTGAAAATCTCGAATGATCGTTTCGCGATCGTGCTCAAGAAGCCCGAGCGCCTCTTTTAACACTCGCTTCTGAAATTCGGTGTCAGTTGGCGCGCCAAACGGACGCCCCAACATAAACGGCACCCAAAGCGCTCTTGGGGGATTAAAGGCAACAGTGTGCTCTCTGATTAAACTAATCTGTACGGTTGGGATTCCGAACTCTTCTAAATAACGGCCGACGGCGCTCACGGCGCACGTACAAAGCGGTCAAACCGGAGACAGAACGACCGCGTCTACCTTATCCAACTTGAGTAACTCGGCGAGCTCTTTTGCTTTAGCTTCGTACTTTGTTGTTGGCCAGATCGCCCCCATAAAAGAATAATGAAACTTTGCGACAGATCCCACAAATTTTTCTGCAGCAAGTTCTTTAAGCCTCTGCAGCGGAAAGACTACATTGCAATCCGTTTGAAAGCCAGAGCGATCAAAATTGACCGATACGTGACTCATCACCAGATCGGCAGCATTCGTACCTTCAGCGATCACTCGGTAATCGGTTCCGTTACCCGTTGAGTTAAAGGGCATATCGGTTCTAGTATGCAGACCCGCGGTCGTGATTAACGCCACGCGACGCTGGCTCAGCGGTGGGCCAGCGACCAAACGAGGGGGTGACAATTTGGGTATCTGCTTGACCCGATCAAGGTGATGCTCACGCTCAATCTCAGGTAAGTCTGCTAGGCGAACCATACCTTTCTCCAGTGATTCAATTAACCGATTGATGTTAGCTGAAACTATCGTAAAAATGCACTGACTAGTAAAAAATCGATAACCTCGCCTGAGAATAATGACGGGTTTTCCCTTGGTTCACGAAGTACAGCTTCATGACTTTTTTGGCGTATAACTAGGTCGTTCTTTCACGCATTCACTGAGCGCAATGTTTTATGACAGCGTCACATAAATAGGGCCATCCCAAAACAAATAGCACCGCACTGAGGATAGCTGCAATGACTATTCCAAACGAGTTAAGCAAAAAAACTGGGGTTGTACTCTTTAGCCGATCATTGCCTATGGCTGAACGTGAAGCTTCGCATTTAGAAGCGCTTTGTCATCACCTTGGCGTCGCTCAGTACACCGATATTACAGTCGAAAAATACGCTGACGACTTTCTCGTTCACTTAACTGTGAACGAGTTAATTTGGGAGTCAAATCTTGATTGCGATACGACAAAAATCAGTCACGATCTATCGCTTGATTCAAAGAATGCAGACGATCACTGCTTGATTGAAATCTTACTCAGCATGGCGATCAGTCCGATTGCTTATCTATTTCCGAATCACCAAGAATTACTGTCTAGCCTCAGAATGCAGCGAGATGTTGTTGAAATCGCAAACCGCACAGAACTTCTATTCGACGTAGATGCGAGTGAGAGACCAAAACAATTTTGGCTTGATGACGAAAATATCGGGCCTGTACTGCGCGCAGATTCGTTGCTGACTGATGCTTTAGAACATGCGCTTTGCCCTGACCTGTCAGGACGCCGCTATGGATTTAGTTGCCAACGCGCGTCTGAATATCTGATGCTCTCAGGACTCGCAAAAGAGCTACAAAGATCGAACCCTGAGTTATTAATCAAGATCGAACAACAATGGCGTGAGGCACCTCTCAAGAGAGACAATTTTCTGAATTCCT
>CALCPT010000513.1 GCA_937897265.1 uncultured Alcaligenaceae bacterium | reverse complement strand
GGTGGCAGCCCTCACACCCAAGGCCGAACTCGAAGGCGAAATGGGTGATTCATTGCCAGGCCTGCAGGCGCGTTTAATGAGTCAGGCTCTGCGCAAGCTCACTGCTAGTATCAAGCGTACTAATTGCATGGTCATTTTCATCAACCAGATTCGAATGAAAATTGGTGTGATGTTTGGTAACCCTGAAACGACCACAGGCGGCAACGCGCTTAAATTTTACGCTTCGGTACGGTTGGATATTCGTCGAATTGGCGGTATCAAAAAGGGTGACGAGGTCGTCGGTAACGAAACCCGCGTTAAGGTGGTAAAAAACAAAATCGCCCCGCCGTTTAAACAGGCCGAGTTCGACATCATGTACGGGGCTGGTATTTCGCGCGAAGGCGAAATTATTGACCTAGGTGTAGTTGCAGGTATTGTTGATAAAGCAGGTGCTTGGTTCAGCTATAACGGCGATCGCATTGGTCAAGGCAAAGATAATGTTCGTGAGTATCTGCGCGAGCATCCAGCCATGGCCGTCGAAATCGAAAATCGTGTCCGTGAAAAGCTCGGCGTGGTCGCACGTACACCGTCGGTAGCAGATGCCGCGGCTAGTGCTGCAGCTTCACCTAAAGCCGCTTCGGGTAAAGCCTCAAAAGCGGTCGCTGCAGAGCCTGACTCTGAAGATGATCTTTGATTCTTTGATTCTTTGATTCTTTGATTCTTTGATTCTTTGATTCTTTGATTCATTGATTCTTTGATTCATTGATTCATGGGCTAGGTTCACCAGATGAGTGACGAATTTGAGTCGGTGCGAGCAGTACCCGATCAAGCCAAACCGCGGTCCGGCCTGTCCCTCAGGGCGCGGGCCGTTGGTTTGTTGTCGCGTCGTGAACATAGCCGCGCTGAGCTCAGTCGCAAGCTCTCGGTTCATGCTCATAGCCCTGAAGAACTCAACACTTTGCTCGATGCACTAGCCAAAGAGGGTTGGCAGTCAGACCAGCGCTTTGTGCAGGGGTTTGTACACCGTAAGGCAGGGCAGCAAGGTTTAGCCAAAATTGCCCAAGAACTGACCCAACAAGGTATCGAGTCGGCTCAGATCGCCCAGGTGCGGCTTGAACTCAAAGATTCTGAGCTTGAGCGGGCGCAAAGTGTTTGGCAAAAAAAATTTAGTACTAGCGGCTCCCCGACAAATACTACCGAGTATGCTCGACAAGGCCGATTTTTAGCTTCTCGCGGCTTCTCACACGAGGTCATTCACCGTGTACTGAAAGACCCGCCAGAGGGTGACTGCTGACAGGCAACCCCAGTTGTGATGATTCAAGCCTTTGTCTTCGCTAGCTAGCAGCGTGCGCGCCTTGCGACACCTCTAGGTTATATCCCTTTGTTGCGCTATACTTTTATGCTTTGTTGCACCGTGTCATTTGACAAGCTTATCCCGTATGCCTTTGCCGTTGCCCGCTTACCCTCGCAAGCCAATGCACAACCGTTCAATTCAGGTTCACTCCTTTGAACGCGAAGACGGTTTGTGGGATGTTGAGGCTGAACTCATTGACTCCAAGGGCTTTAGCTACATTAAGCGCGACGGTACCGAGCAAAAAATTGGCCAGGCGTTTCATCACATGCACCTGCGTATCACGATTGACAGCAGCTTTACCATTCAGGATGCGATGGCGGCGTATGACGCCTCTCCGTTTGGTGTGACCTGTACCTCAATCGCCGGCGAGTACCGTGACTTGATCGGTATGAATCTTTTAAAAAGCTTTAGACAGCAAGTCAAAGAGCGTTTTAGTCGTACTGCCGGTTGTACCCATATGACTGAATTAGCGGCGGTATTGCCTACCGCTGCCGTTCAAACGATGTCAGGGCAACGCCGAAATGCGGCCGACCCAACGAAGCGGCCTTATCAGTTAGGGGGCTGTACCGCTTGGCGTCTTGACGGTCCGATTACGAAAGAGCACTATCCACAATGGTATGTTGCACCTGAAGAACTCGGTGCTAAAGTCTCCGATAAATAGTCGGTTCAAAGGGCTATTGCCGCTTGAACCAAGTTAGTTTTTGCGTGTTTTATCTTTTTAACGTTCAGGATTCCTATGAAAATCCACGAGTATCAAGGCAAGGAACTACTTAGACAATTTGGTGTTGTCGTGCCGCGTGGCATTCCAGTGTTCAACGTCGAAGACGCTGTTGCTGCAGCCGAAAAGCTCGGCGGCCCAGTTTGGGTTGTTAAAGCGCAGATTCACGCAGGTGGTCGCGGTAAGGGCGGCGGTGTGAAAGTCGCGAAATCGATCGACGAAGTGCGCAAGTACGCGTCTGAGATCCTCGGTATGCAATTGATCACGCACCAGACCGGACCTGAGGGTCAGAAAGTGCGTCGTCTGTTGATCGAAGAAGGCGCCGACATCAAAAAAGAATACTACGTTGGTATCGTCATAGATCGTGGCACCCAGCGTGTATGCGTGATGGCCTCAAGCGAAGGCGGCATGGACGTCGAAGAAGTCGCTGAGCACCACCCAGAGAAAATTCTCAAAGTATTTGT
>CALCPT010000512.1 GCA_937897265.1 uncultured Alcaligenaceae bacterium | reverse complement strand
ACGCGACCTTCGCGATACCATTCTGTTCTTGCGATTTCGATACCATTCAAGCGACCAGCGCTCATGATCTTGATGCCTTGGGCACCCAGACGCATGGCGTTTTGCATGGCGCGTTTCATAGCACGGCGAAACATGATCCGCTTTTCAAGCTGTTGCGAGATCGAGTCTGCAATCAGTTGAGCATCGGTTTCTGGCTTGCGAATTTCTTCGATGTTGACGTGAACAGGTACGCCCATCAAACGCTGCAAATCAGACTTGAGACCTTCGATGTCCTCGCCACGTTTGCCGATCACAACACCTGGACGAGCCGAGTAAATTGTGATGCGTGCATTTTTGGCTGGGCGCTCGATGACTACGCGTCCAACAGAAGCAAGCTTCAGTTTCTTTTTCAAGTATTCGCGAACACGGATATCAGAAGCAAGCATGCTGCCGAAATCTTTACCGTCTGCGTACCACTTCGAGCCCCAATTACGTGTAACCGCAAGGCGGAACCCAATCGGGTGAATTTTCTGACCCATCGTGACTCCTTAAGCTCCGACCTTCACAGTGATGTGACAAGTCTGCTTTTCAATCTGGTTACCGCGCCCTTTGGCTCGTGCGGAGAAGCGCTTCATCGACTCGGCCTTGTCCACAAAAATTGTGGTGACCTTGAGTTCGTCGATATCTGCACCGTCGTTATGTTCGGCATTCGCGATGGCCGATTCAACGGCCTTCTTGAGTATGCCTGCGGCCTTCTTGTTAGTGAAGGTCAGGATGTTTAATGCCTGAGCAACAGACTTGCCACGGATTAGATCCGCAACCAATCTAGTTTTTTGCGCAGAGATATGCACCCCACGGATAATGGCTGAAGTTTCCATTTCTTACCTCTTGGCCTTTTTGTCTGCTGCGTGACCTTTGAACGTGCGGGTCAGCGCAAACTCGCCGAGTTTATGGCCGACCATGTTCTCGTTAACATAAACAGGAACGTGCTGGCGACCGTTATGAACCGCAATCGTAAGCCCAACAAACTCAGGCAAAATTGTGGAGCGGCGCGACCAGGTTTTGATCGGTTTTTTACCTTTTTCGGCAATAGCAACCTCGACCTTTTTGATCAAGTGTGCATCGACGAATGGGCCTTTCTTGACTGAACGTGACATGATTCGCCCTCTTATTTACGCTTGCGGCGTTGGACGATCATATTGTCCGTCCGCTTGTTGCTACGGGTCTTGTAACCCTTAGCTGGGGTACCCCATGGACTGCGTGGCTCTCCGCCTTCGCCAGTACGACCTTCACCACCACCGTGTGGATGATCAACTGGGTTCATGGCAACACCACGCACCGTAGGACGAATGCCGCGCCAACGAACAGCACCAGCTTTACCGATTTGGCGCAAGCTATGTTCTTCGTTTCCGACTTCGCCAATGGTGGCTCTACATTCGATGTGCACTCGACGAACTTCACCTGAGCGCAGGCGGACCTGAGCGTAAGTGCCTTCGCGAGCCAACAGCACCGCTGACGCACCGGCTGAACGCGCCATCTGCGCGCCTTTGCCAGGCAACATTTCGATGCAGTGAATTGTTGTACCCACTGGAATATTACGAATTGGCAGCGTGTTACCGGTACGAATTGGAGCTTCGATACCAGAGACTAACGATGCGCCAACTTCAAGGCCGCGAGGGGCAATGATGTAGCGACGCTCGCCATCAGCGTAACAGAGGAGGGCCAAATGAGCGGTACGGTTTGGATCGTATTCAAGGCGCTCAACTTTGGCGGGGATCCCGTCTTTGTTACGCTTGAAGTCGACCAAACGATAGTGCTGCTTATGACCACCGCCGCGATGACGGATTGTGATGTGACCGTTGTTATTACGGCCAGAACCACGGGTTTTCTTTTCGAGCAAAGACGCAACTGGCGCGCCTTTATGCAAGTTAGGTGTGACCACCTTGAGCATGCCACGACGGCCGGGCGAGGTTGGCTTGGTTTTTAAGAGTGCCATTTAGTTGACCTCCGCCAGGTTGATTTCTTGACCGTCTTTGAGCGAAACGTATGCTTTGCGCTCGTTGCGACGACGACCAACAAACCGACCAAATCGTTTTGCCTTACCTTTGCGATTCAAAACCTGAACATCTTCAACTTGAACTTTGAAGAGCAGTTCGACAGCAGCTTTGATTTCAGGCTTAGTTGCATCTGCAACAACGCGAAAGGCAACTTGGTTGTTTTTCTCTGCAACGAAAGTGGCTTTTTCAGTCACAATCGGCGCCAAGATGATCTGCATTAGACGATGATCGTTCATGCCAGCATCTCCTCGAGTTGAGCAATTGCCGATTTTGTGATCACGATCTTTTTGTAATGAATCAAAGATAATGGATCAGTGTTGCGTGGCTCAACCACGGCAACGTGCGGCAAGTTACGTGTGGCGAGGTATACGTTTTCGTCAACTGAATCGGTGATGATTAAGACTGACTCGGCCAAACCCATTAACTTAAGCTTGTCAGCAGCAAGTTTGGTTTTAGGCGACTCAAGCGTAAATGAATCAACGATTGAGATGCGATCTTCGCGTGCCAATTGTGAAAGAATCGAACGCAAACCGGCGCGATACATTTTCTTGTTCACTTTTTGGCTGAAGTTTTCTTCAGGCGAATTTGGGAATATGCGACCACCCCCACGCCACAAGGGCGAGGAAGTCATACCAGCACGAGCACGGCCAGTACCTTTTTGACGCCACGGCTTCTTACCACCACCGCGCACGTCCGAACGATTCTTCTGCTGCTTGCTGCCCTGACGACCACCGGCCATGTAGGCGACTACCGCCTGATGAACCAGCGTCTCATTGAACTCGCCGCCGAAAGTACGCTCGCAGACTTCAATAGCCTGAGCGTCATTAACATTAAGTTGCATCTCAGCTTCCTCTTAACCGCGAGCCTTGGCTGCCGGACGCACAACCACATCGCTACCGGTAGCGCCAGGAACGGCACCCTTAACCAGCAACAGATTGCGTTCTGCATCGACGCGCACAACTTCCAGGGACTGAACCGTCACACGCCTATCGCCCATGTGACCGGACATTTTCTTGCCCTTGAAGACCCGACCAGGAGTCTGGCACTGACCAATCGAACCAGGGACTCGGTGAGAAAGGGAGTTACCGTGAGTGTTGTCTTGGCCACGGAAATTCCAGCGCTTGATGGTACCGGCAAAGCCTTTACCCTTGGACTGACCAGTGACATCCACCAGCTGTCCCGCCTGGAACAATTCGACCTTAACTTCGTCGCCAGCCTGGAAATCGCCTTCTTCAAGACGGAACTCCAGAACATTGCGACCAGC
>CALCPT010000511.1 GCA_937897265.1 uncultured Alcaligenaceae bacterium | reverse complement strand
GGTATTAAAATTAAAAGTGTGATAGGCGGATTCTAATGAATTACCAACCACACAGAGCCCACACTTGATTGGTAACAGCCACCATCATATCTGGTGCAAAGTACATTGAAAAAACAAATAGCAATACAAATAAAATTCCTCTCGCCAAACCAAACACTGCACCTAAGCCATGATCTGCTGGGGTCAACCCCGTTTTATCAATCAAGGCCGACAAGGCCATATTGACCATCCCAATCGACAACAATACGGCAATAAACACGCCCACATAAGCTAAGGTCATGCGCAAAAAAGACTGGGTAATCCAGCTTGCTAACCAATCGGCGACCCGTGGCCCCCACCAAATCGCCGCTACAAATGCGAAGGCATAGGCCGCGAGCGACAACACCTCTTTGAGTAACCCGCGAATCAGGCCCAGCACGACTGAAACGCCCAGCACTCCTAGTACGACAAAATCAAACCCGGTCACTGCGTTGCAATAAAGGCGCCGTCAAACCCAAGCGTGCGCAGACGAGTCTGAGCAGCTTGTGCGGCTTCGCGAGAAGGAAACGGCCCAACGCGCACGCGGTATCTTGCTTTACCATTGACATCCACTGGGCCATCGACAAAGGCGTTGCCTACGCCTGCAGCCAACAATTTACTTTTTTGAGCTTGTGCGTCAGCGGCTGCGTCAAGCGACATTGCCTGCACAACGAAATTGCCACGGGTTGGTGCCTTGGGGGTTGTCACCGAGCCAGGCGGGCCAGCAGACTCGGCCGTTGGACGGCCTTCAAGCAAGGCGACTGCCCGAGCGCCATCATCCGAGCGATTCGCCGGGGGGACATTAGGTGCCGGCTTGGGCGCTTCAACTTTAGTCGGCGTCGCGGGGGGATCGACACGAGGCTTGGCCTCAGGTTTGACTGTCGTTGCAGCAACCGGAGCCGGAGCCGGAGCTGGCGGCGTCGGCGGCGTGGGAGTTGGTGCCACGGTTGCAGTACTGCTTGAAGAAGCAGACGCTGACGAACTGTTGGTCGCCACCGGGTCGCTTAAATTAGGTTGGAAAGGCGCATTACGATCTGGGATTTTGATCGGGATTTTGTTTGAAACGGGCGCGGGCTCAGAGTCAAGCAACATCGGCAGAATCACAACTGCAGCCAGAACCAAAGCGACGGCACCTGCCAAACGTCGGCGGGCTCTTACCCGCAGATCCGCCGCTTGAGCTTCACTAGACACAGAGGGGCGCACCTTACCCGGAGGTTTACGCGGTGCTGCACTATCTTTTCTGGAAAATAGTCCCATTGATTCAAACACCCTGACTCAAAAAAAAGACAGACCCGAAAAGCGCCTGAGAACGGCGAAAAGCGTTTATGCTGATCTCCCGCTGGCTTGCAGTGCACCCGCGACAGTCAGAAACGATCCGAATACGATGATTCTATCATCCGGCTTACTTAGTTTGTGGGCTGCCGCAAGGGCTTCGGCGACCGACGGGAATTCGCTGACGGCAGCTTCGGATTCGCCAGGCGTTTGATTACCCGCGATACCTGCTTTGACCTTGGCGGCTAACTGCTCGGCACTTAAGGCCCGAGCACCAGGCAAGCCCGCACAGAACCAGTGATCGATGCGGGGAGCCATATGCTTG
>CALCPT010000510.1 GCA_937897265.1 uncultured Alcaligenaceae bacterium | reverse complement strand
GACGCTCTTCCGATCTTGTTGGTTGGTAACCCACAGCAGAAGGCATACGGCCTAACAACGCAGACACCTCAGTACCGGCCAATGTGTAGCGGTAAATGTTATCCACGAAGAACAAAATATCACGCCCTTCGTCACGGAACTTTTCAGCCATCGTGAGGCCGGTCAGCGCGACGCGCAAACGGTTACCTGGCGGCTCGTTCATCTGGCCAAACACCATCGCCACTTTATCAAGCACGTTTGACTCTTCCATCTCGTGATAGAAGTCGTTACCTTCACGAGTACGCTCACCCACACCGGCGAACACTGACAAACCACTGTGTTGTTTCGCGATGTTGTTAATGAGTTCCATCATGTTCACGGTTTTACCCACGCCCGCACCACCAAACAGACCGACCTTACCGCCTTTCGCAAAGGGGCAAACCAAGTCAATCACCTTAATACCAGTTTCGAGCAGCTCAACCGAAGGTGATAGTTCGTCAAATTTTGGAGCATTTTGGTGAATGGCGCGGCGCTCTTCACTTTGGATAGGACCCGCGTCATCAATTGGGCGCCCTAAAACGTCCATAATGCGACCCAAGGTACCCACACCCACGGGTACCGAAATCGGTGCGCCAGTTTTAGCTACAGCCATACCACGACGCAGACCATCGCTTGGTCCGAGCGCAATGGTACGGACGACGCCGTCGCCCAGCTGCTGTTGCACTTCGAAGGTCAAGCCCTTTTCAGCAAATGCTGAAGATTCATCTGTCAGGCGAAGTGCCTCATAGATATTGGGCATGTGATCGCGGGGAAACTGAATATCCACCACTGCGCCGATGCACTGAACGATGGTTCCGTTGTTCATGTCTGATCCTTACTTTGTAAATTCTGATGGGATACCGGGAAGCAATCTAAACCACTAGACGGCCGCGGCGCCCCCCACGATTTCTGAAATTTCTTTCGTAATAGCAGCCTGGCGAGTCTTGTTAAAGACCAGTTGCAGGTCACCAATTACCTTCTTCGCATTGTCCGAGGCGGCTTTCATTGCCACCATACGGGCCGACTGCTCAGAGGCCATGCTTTCTGCGACACCTTGATAAACAAGGCCTTCGACGTAGCGCTGTAATAACTCGTCGATGACTGTTTGAGCATCAGGTTCGTAGATGTAATCCCAGCCGTGGTCTGCCGTTTTGCTTTCGCTGTTTCCTGCGGCAGTGGCCGAAGCTAAGTTATAGGGATCTGCTAATTTGCCTGGTAACGGCAGCAAACGAACAAAAGTCGGTTCTTGCTTCATGGTGTTCACAAAGCGATTCGTCGCAATATAAACAGCATCAATGCGGCCTGCCAAAAAGTCATCAAGCTGGACCTTGACAGCGCCAATCAAACGATCAAGCTCTGGCTTATCGCCCAAACCAACTGCCTGCGAAACAATTTCAGCACGCATTCGAGTCAACACACCGAGGCTTTTATTTCCAAGGGCAGTGAACTGCGTCCGAATATTTTTATCGTTGAAATCGCGCGTGCGCGACAACACCAAACGCATAATGTTGGTATTCAAACCACCGCAAAGACCCTTGTCGGTTGACACAACAACAATACCGACAGCCTTCAGTTCTGTACGCTCAACCAGATATGGATGTGTGTACTCGGGATTAGCCTGCATCAAGTGCGAGGCAATATCGTGAACCTTAGTGGCATAGGGCCGACCCGCACGCATACGCTCTTGCGCCTTGCGCATCTTCGAGGCGGCCACCATTTCCATGGCCTTTGTGATCTTGCGCGTGTTTTGCACGCTCTTGATCTTATTACGAATTTCCTTAATTCCTGCCATTTCGCTTCCTGTGTCAGACCTGCATTCAGGTATCAGACCATTTGCTTTGGATTATCGCTGGCAGCACTTGCCAGCGATAGCCCGATAGCGGGTTCGTTAGAACGTGCCGTGCTTTTTAAACTCAGTCAATGCAGCAACGAGTTCAGCTTCGTCATCTTTAGACAACTCTTTTGAACTTTCAATGCGCTCGACCATAGCGGCATTTTTATTTTTGAGGTGATCTTTAAGACCTTTCTCAAAAGGCAAAACGCTCGAAACTTCGACATCGTCGAGATAACCATTGTTTGCAGCAAACAAAATCACGCCAAGCTCCCACACCTGTAAAGGCTGGTACTGAGGCTGCTTCAAGAGCTCAACCACGCGCTTACCGCGCTCAAGCTGGCGACGTGTCGCGTCGTCAAGGTCAGATGCAAACTGAGCGAAAGCCGCCAATTCGCGGTACTGCGCCAAGTCGGTACGAATACCGCCAGACAGTTTTTTAATGATCTTGGTTTGTGCTGCACCACCCACGCGCGACACCGAAATACCGGCGTTAATAGCAGGACGCACACCGGCATTGAACAAGTCGGTCTCAAGGAAGATCTGACCGTCGGTAATCGAAATCACGTTAGTCGGCACGAAAGCAGAAACGTCACCTGCCTGCGTTTCGATAATTGGCAACGCGGTCAATGAACCAGTTTTACCTTTAACAGCACCGTTTGTGAACTTTTCAACATACGCCTCGTTAACGCGAGCGGCACGCTCAAGCAAACGCGAGTGCAGATAGAACACATCTCCTGGGTAGGCTTCGCGGCCTGGCGGACGACGCAACAGCAGCGATACCTGACGATATGCAAACGCCTGCTTAGTCAAATCATCATAAACAATCAGCGCGTCTTCGCCGCGATCGCGGAAATACTCGCCCATCGTGCAACCTGCGTAGGCTGATAGGTACTGCATTGCAGCTGAATCAGATGCTGTAGCGGCAACGATCGTGGTGTACTCCATCGCGCCGTGCTCTTCGAGCTTGCGCAGTACGTTGTTAACTGTTGAGGCCTTTTGGCCAATAGCAACGTAGATACACTTAACGTTTTTACCTTTTTGATTGATGATGGCATCAACGGCAACAGCGGTCTTGCCTGTTTGACGATCGCCAATAATCAATTCACGCTGGCCGCGTCCGATTGGCACCATGGCGTCAATCGACTTCAAGCCAGTTTGCATTGGTTGCGACACCGACTGACGTGCAATCACGCCAGGCGCCACTTTTTCGATAATGTCAGTTTCTTTTGCATTGACTGGGCCTTTGCCATCAATAGGCACACCCAAGGCGTTCACTACTCGGCCCAACAACTCGGGGCCAACTGGCACTTCAAGAATGCGACCAGTGGTTTTAACTGGGTCGCCTTCAGAAATGCCGGTGTAGTCGCCCAAAATCACGGCGCCAACAGAGTCGCGCTCGAGGTTCAAGGCCAAACCAAACACATTGTTTGGAAACTCAAGCATTTCGCCCTGCATCGCGTCTGACAGACCATGGATACGGGTAATGCCGTCGGTCACGGAAACGACCGTGCCCTGTGTACGAATGTCGGACGAAGTGCCCAGACCTTCGATTCGGCTCTTGAGAATTTCGCTAATCTCTGATGGATTGAGTTGCATGTTCAGACTCCTGGAATCTTTTGACTGACGTTAAGCCGCCAGCGTGTCGCGCATACGTACTAACTGGGCTTGCACGGATGTGTCGAGTACGTGATCACCCACATGCACGCGAACACCGCCGATCAAGGCAGCGTCTACAGTCACGTGGGGCTTGAGCTTGAGTCCGAATTTAGGCTCTAACAGCGAGATAAGCTGAGAGACCTGATCTTCAGACATCGGAAAAGCACTGGTAATGTTAGCTTGCGCAACACCTTCAGCTTCATCTTTGAGGGCTTCGAACTGCTCAGCAATTTGCGGCAACAGTAACAAGCGATCATTCACCATCAACAGTTCAACAAAATTATGAAATTGCTTGTCGACCGCTGGTTGAACGAGACTTAAGAAAATGCTGACGCGCTGCGCATCATCCAAACGTGGATCAGCCATGGCCGAACGCACATCAGTATTGGCAGCCACATACGCTAGGCGCTGCACCTGTTCGGCCCAAACAGCCAAACCGCCCTGGCCTGCTTTAGCGACAGCAAACAAAGCCTCAGAGTACGGGCGGGCAACAGTGGAAAGTTCTGCCATAACGTCCTCGGATTAAAGCTGAGCCTTAAGCTGCGTTAGCAGCTCGGCGTGGGCGCTTGCGTTGACTTCTCGCTTGAGGATTTGCTCAGCGCCCTTCACAGCCAAATTGGCCACGTCATTGCGCAGCGCATCGCGAGCACGCATCACTTCTTGAGCAGCGTCTTGTTTCGCCTGCGCCAAAATGCGCGCACGTTCAACTTCAGCTTCGGCACGAGCCTGCTCAATGATCTGGGTTGCATGCTTTTCTGCATCCGTCATGCGCGCATGAAGGCTAGTTTTCGCAGATGCTTCGATCAAACTTACGCGCGCCTGAGCCTGAGCCAAGTCTGCTTTGCCTTTTTCGGCAGCAGCCAAGCCTTCAGCGATTTTTTGGCGTCGCTCGTCGATTGCCTTTGTCAAAGGAGGCCAGATGAACTTCATCGTGACCCACGCTAAGACAAAGAACACGATCATCTGGAAAAAGATCGTCGCGTTCAGATTCACGGTCGTTTCCCTATTACATCTTATGTTCTAGCGGCATACCGCCACATAGAACTGGATCAATGTGCCGCCAATCAAACCGACGGCGGCGTCTGTGTTCGAGCTGATAGCAGCTCGAACCTACAAGCGATTTACTTGAATGGGTTCGCAAATGCGAACAACATGGCGATACCTACGCCGATCAAGAATGCCGCGTCGATCAGACCAGCCAACAAGAACATTTTGGTCTGAAGCGCGTTCATCAGTTCTGGCTGACGTGCTGCAGATTCGAGGTACTTGCCACCCATCATTCCGATGCCGATGCAGGCGCCCAAAGCACCCAGACCGATAATAAATGCGCAAGCCAGCGCTACCATAGCGACGTTAGTCATGAAAACTCCTTAATTAAAAATCTAAGTAAATTTAAAAAAATTAAAAAATCAAACTAAGTAAATCACTACAAATCAGACCCCACCAAACCTCTTTGTGAGAGGCTCAGTAGTTTTAGTGCCCTTCATGCGCCTGGCCGATGTACACCAACGTGAGCATCATGAAGATAAATGCTTGCAACAACACAATCAAAATATGAAATAGTGCCCACACCGAGCCAGCCAAAATATGACCGACGCCCAGGCCGATGCTCATGGCGTTCCAGCCTGACCAAGCACCACCCAACAAAGCAATCAACATAAACACGAGTTCACCAGCAAACATGTTGCCGAACAACCGCATACCCAGTGATACTGATTTTGCTGCGTACTCAACTAGGTTGAGCAAGAAGTTTGCCGGCGCAAGAAACAGTGCGGCGATGCCGTGACCATGAAAAGGGGCGGTGAAGAGCTCTTTGACAAAGCCTAACGGATGTTTGATTTTGATTCCGTAGTACAACATCAAGAGCAATACGCCGAGCGCCATTCCCATCGGGGCATTCAAATCAGCAGTAGGCAGAATGCGATGATAGTGAAGAGGATCAGTCACTTCTTTACCAAAGCCTAACAGATGAAATACGTAATGGGGAAAGTCGACCGGAACCAAGTCAAGAGCATTCATCAAAATGATCCAGACAAACACCGTCAAAGCCAGCGGCGACACAAATTTACGGGTCGCCTCACTTGGGACAATGCTGCGGGCTTGCTGATCAACCATATCGATCAGCATTTCGACTGCGCTTTGCAGCCGCCCAGGGACACCAGCAGAGGCCCGACGAGCTGCAAGCCACATCACAAATAGAGCAATCACACCCATCAACAACGACCAGAAAATGGTGTCGTAGTTAATGACGTTGAAATCAGCGATGAGCGATTGCTTTTCGCCGATGTTGTTGTAATGCACCAGATGATGCTGAATATATTCAGCTTGGGGAGAAGCGCTACTGTCAGCAGCCATATTAATCTCTACTTTAAATTCACTTGGCCCAAAAGCCCTTAAACATCATCAACACGATATAGCCCTTGAGCGTCGCAATCAAACTTACGAGCACCGCTAGCCAATTTACCCGGTCACCACCTAGGTGAGCGATCAACCACAACAGCCCCGCCGCTGCGCCAATCTTTACCATCTCACCTATAAGAAAGACTTCTGGGCTTGCGCCCCCTGGGCGATAGGTCGCCACCCACAATCTCAAAGCAAAGACGCCATTTGGCACTAAGTACGCAGCTGACCCTGCCAACGATGACAGCGCTGCCACAACCCCACCGAACACCAAAAACATCAATGCGACAATCAAACCAACCAAGCTCTGTACCACCACCGTAAAAACGAGTTCGCGTCGTGCGCGGGCGTCAATCTTACGGCGATCTTCATCGGTTAACTTGATGGCTTGAACTGCGGAATCTAGTTTAAACACTACTCTCTCACAGCAAAGCCTGAGCATTGTATCGGCATTTACTCACCCGTGCAAACCCTAACTCACCCGAGTTTAACGGCGGGCCAATCGGAATTGAAATTGACCCTTTTTTACTCAGCGATGCTTAAAGTTTGGCTTGCGTTTTTCTACAAAAGCCGCCATTCCCTCTTTCTGATCCTCTGTAGCAAAGCATGCATGAAATTGGCGACGCTCGAACAGCA
>CALCPT010000509.1 GCA_937897265.1 uncultured Alcaligenaceae bacterium | reverse complement strand
GATAACGTTTTGCTTTGTACTTCCGCCATCGGTAATAACGGCCTTCGGGTTCAGTGTCGGCTTGAGTCCCGCAAAAATTGCAGCAAATGCACCGACCGGGGCTGCGACAAAAATAAAGTCTGCACGCCGCGCAGCGTCTTCGAGGCTGACGGCCTCGTCGATTAAGCCTAAACGCACAGCTTCTTGCAAAGTTTCAGGCCGGCGTCCAGCACCTAACACGCGCCCAACGCAACCGGCCTGGCGCAAAGCGGCAGCAAAGGATCCGCCGATTAAACCAACACCAACAATCGCTAAGGTTGAGATATGAAAAGGCTCGGTCTTTGTGACTGCTGTCATTTTGCGTCAGCCTGCACAATCGCCGTCAAAGCGTCTAAGAATGTTTGATTTTCGTGTGGCAAACCAATCGAGACACGCAACCACTCGGGCAAACCGTCGCCCGCAACCGGGCGGACAATCACGCCGCGCTTGAGCAACTCAAGATTGACGCGCGCCGCGTCGCCGACTTTCACCAAGACAAAATTGGCGAAGCTCGGTATGAACGTTAAACCAAGTTTGGCAAAGCCCTCTTGCAGTTGTGTCTTGCCCTCACGATTAACGGCAAAACTTTTCGCCAAAAACTCGGCGTCTTGCAGCGCCGCAATGGCTGCGGCCTGAGCCAGCGAGTTGACGTTAAATGGTTGGCGCACGCGATTCATCAAATCGGTGAGCATCGGTTGCGCAATGGCATAACCAACACGCAAGCCGGCCAAGCCGTAGGCCTTAGAAAAACTGCGCGACACCAACAAGTTGGCATAACGCTTCACCAAGCCCACGCTGTCAACACGCAGTTCAGGCTCAAGAAACTCGTTGTAAGCCTCATCGAGCACAACCGTCACGCGCGTACCGTGACGTTGAGCCACTGCTTCAAGAAACGCCTCAAGCTGCGCGTTCGGCAGATACGTGCCGGTAGGATTGTTTGGGTTGGCAATGAAGACAACACGCGTGGTGTGATCAATTGCTTCGAGCATCGCAGGCAAGTCATGACCGAAGTCTTTAGCTGGTACGACCAGATGGCGTGCACCCCGCGCTTGCGTGGCCAGTCGATACACCACAAAGGCATGCTGCGCATACACCACCGAACTGCCGGGTTCGAGTAAGGCCGAAGCAACGAGCTCGAGGATATCGTTTGAGCCGTTACCTAACGTGAGCCAGTTTTGCGGCACAGACCACCGTGTCGATAAAGCCTGCTTCAAATCGAAGCCAGCCGGATCAGGGTAGCGCCCTAAATGAGCTGTGGCAGCCACGATGGCCAAACGTGCCGACTCAGGCATACCCAGTGGATTTTCGTTTGAAGCAAGCTTAACGATCTGCTTTGGATCAAGACCAAACTCGCGCGCCAACTCTTCGATCGGCTTACCTGCCTGATAGGGAGCAATCGCGGCAACATGGGGCGGAGCAATCAATACCGAATCTTTAGACGACATAATATGTGACACCAACGGGGATCAAACAGAGAAAGACTTAAACAGTTGAACCGTACCTAACCAAGACAGCAATCCCGACGCAACAGCGCGTGCTGTTTATTGCGCAGGATACGAGCCCAACAACTTATAAAACGCACACTGAGCTTCGAGATCAGCAAGCGCCTTTTTCACCGGTGCGTCATCGCAATGGCCTTCGAGGTCAACATAAAAATAGTATTCCCACTGGCCTGTACGTGCAGGGCGTGACTCAAAACGCGTCATCGATACGCCATTAGCTGACAAGGGTGCGAGCATTTGATAGACCGCGCCCGCGCGATTTGCAACAGCCAGAATTAAGCTGGTTTTATCGCGTCCACTAGGCAAGATCGCTAACTGACCGATCGCTAAAAAGCGTGTGCGATTTTGCGAGTCATCTTGAATACCGGCGGCCAAGACTTGCAAGCCCCAGGCGCGCGCGGCGATGTCGCTTGCAATTGCGGCGATAGTAGGATCAAGCGAGGCCAAGCGAGCGGCTTCAGAATTGCTCGATACTGGCTCGCGTTTGATACCAGGATACTCACGGTTTAACCAGCTTTGACACTGAGCCAAGGCCTGAGGATGCGCCATGATCTTAGTGACGCCTGTCATGTCGCCATTTTTTGCTAACAGGCAGTGGCGAATCAGCAATGAGCGTTCGCCCAAAATCCGTAAAGACGAACCCAGCAACAAATCAAGCGTGCGATTGACCGCGCCTTCAGTTGAGTTTTCAACAGGCACCATGCCAACCTGCGCAGCGCCAGCTTCGACTGCACGAAACACTTCATCAAACGAGGCACAGGGCATGCCTGTAACAGAATGCCCAAAATGCTCAAAGGCTGCTTGCTCAGAAAATGAACCTGCTGGCCCTAAAAAAGCGACCGTCAACGATTGTTCAAGACCGCGACACGCTGAAATGATTTCAGTCCAAATCGAGGACACCGCCTCAGTCGGCAACGGGCCGCGATTTAAGGTTTGCAGTTGCCGAATCACCTGCGCCTCGCGTTCAGGGCGCAAGACAGGGCCTTGCGCCCTGAACGCATGCTTGAGCTCACCGACCTCTTGGGCCGTGCGTGCGCGCCGATTCAATAAATCAAGAATCTCGGCATCGATCTGATCAATCCGCTGACGCAGCGGCAACAACTTAGCTTGAAATGACTCATCCATGCGCTTTCTCAAAGTCCTTTAGATAGTCGATCAATGTCAGCACGCCTTGTAACGGCATCGCGTTGTAGATCGAGGCACGCATACCGCCTACAGACTTGTGCCCTTTTAACTGCATCAGACCACGCGCCTGAGCGCCTTGCAAGAAGTCTGTCTCAAGCGCTGTGTCTGGTAAAAAAAACGGCGCATTCATGCGCGAGCGCACCGAGCGATGTACTGGCAAGCGATAAAAGCCGCTTTGCTCAAAAAAACCATATAGTGCCTGGGCCTTGGCAATATTGAGTTGCTCGATTTTTTCAAGACCGCCTTGTTTTTTTAACCATTTAAAAACCAAGCCAGCCATATAGATAGCGTACGTTGGAGGCGTATTGAACATCGACTGTTGCGCTGCGACATTGGCATAATCAAACGCCGAAGGGCAAATCGGCAAAGCGTGACCGATCAAATCACGCCGCACAATCACAATCGTGAGGCCAGCAGGACCCGCGTTTTTTTGCGCTCCGGCAAAGATCATGCCGGTTTGTGCAACCGGAAAGGGCCGCGATAAAAAGTGAGACGAGGCATCTACCACTAAGGGAACGTCAGGCACCCCCAAGCTTGCCATCGAAGGCCAGGCCATGGTTTCAACGCCACCAATGGTTTCGTTGCTGCACAGGTGTAGGTAGGCCGCATCTTTACGCACCCGCCAATTATCAAGCGCAGGCACCCAAGTAAACGGTTGTTGTTGCACGCCGTCAATGACTGAGGGCGCTGCGCTGCTTGCTGCAATATGAGCGTCGCCATAGCGCTGACATTCTTGGTGGGATTTAACCGACCAGATGCCCGTCAAAACAAAATCAGCCTTGGGCTGGGCAACGCGGCCCAACAAGTTCAGCGGGACGATCGCGTTTTCGGCAGTCGCGCCACCTTGCATAAACAAGATCGCGTAATCCTCAGGGACAGCCAACAGTTCGCGAAGATCGGCTTCAGCTTCGGTATAAATCTGTATGAACTCGCGACCGCGATGGCTCATTTCCATCACAGACATGCCGCTGCCATGCCAATCAAGCATTTCTGCAGCCGCTTGCTGCAAGACCTCTTCGGGCATGACCGAAGGGCCTGCAGCAAAATTCCAGGGGCGTGCCATATTAAGACTCCGACCCTGCCTCGTCGGTTGTACCTGGTGCACCTGTATCTGGCGTTGTGCCATCAACTGAAGGATCATCACCCTCGTCATCGACATCACTTTCAACCACGCGTCTGACGCCCGACAACATACTGCCATCATCAACGCTAATCAAGGTGACGCCCTGAGTGGCGCGACCCATTTCACGAATGCCCGCGACAGGTGTACGCACTAATACGCCACCTGTTGTGATCAACATGATTTGATCAGTCGCATTGGCCAACACTGCCCCCACCACCTTGCCATTACGGGGGGATGTTGAGATCGCAATCATGCCCTTGGTACCACGGCCATGGCGGGTGTATTCGCCGATAGGGGTGCGTTTACCAAAGCCATTTTGCGTAGCAGTCAGCACGGTTTGTGTTTCATCGCCCGCCACCAACATCGCGATCACAGCTTGACCCTCTTCAAGCTGCATACCACGCACGCCGCGAGCGTTACGGCCCATCGGACGCACGTCGTTTTCGTCAAAGCGCACGGCCTTGCCTGAATCGGAGAACAGCATGACATCGTGCTTGCCGTCGGTGAGTTCAGCCCCGATCAGGAAATCGCCCTCATCGAGATCAACGGCAATGATGCCGGCCTTGCGTGGGTTTGAGAAATCAGACAGCAAGGTCTTTTTAACCGTGCCGCGCGAGGTTGCCATGAAGATGGTTTGATCGTCGCTAAACGCCTTGATCGGCAAGATGACCGTGATTTTTTCACCGTCAACGAGCGGGAACATATTGACGATCGGGCGTCCGCGCGACGTTGAAGTGCCTTGCGGGACTTCCCAGACCTTGAGCCAATAGAGACGACCTCGGTCAGAGAAACACAACAAGAAGTCGTGTGTGTTGGCCGTAAAGAGTTGGTCAATCCAGTCGTTTTCTTTCGTGGCGGCAGCGCGCTTGCCACGACCACCGCGACGTTGCGCGCGGTATTCAGACAAGGGCTGGCTTTTGATATAGCCACTGTTAGACAGCGTGACCACCATATCAACAGGCGTAATCAAGTCTTCAGTGTCAAGATCGGTTGCGTTCAATTCAATATCTGAACGACGCGAATCTTTAGCGTTGATCGAGAACTCGGTCTTAATGGCCTGCAGCTCTTCACTAATAATCACAGTAATACGCTCGGGACGCGCCAAAATATCTAGCAAGTCAGAAATCGTATCCATCACGCCCTTGTACTCGCTGACAATCTTGTCTTGCTCAAGACCCGTCAAACGTTGCAGACGCATGTTCAAAATTTCTTGTGCCTGCGTTTCGCTTAAGCGATACAAGCCATCGCCCTGCAAACCAAACGCATCGGGCAAATTGTCTGGGCGATACGCAGCACGACCACCCACAGCCTCAGAATCTGCACGCGAGAGCATTTCGCGCACCAAAGACGAATCCCAAGACTTGTCCATCAAATCCTGACGCGCGACAGGCGGCGTTGGTGCGGCCTTGATGATACGAATGAACTCATCGATGTTCGCGAGTGCAACGGCCAAGCCCTCGAGCACATGCCCGCGCTCGCGCGCTTTGCGCAGCTGAAACACTGTGCGGCGTGTGACCACCTCGCGACGGTGCGACAAAAAGTACTCGACCATCTGCTTCAAGTTCAGCAGGCGTGGCTGCCCATCGACCAGAGCCACCAAGTTCATACCAAACGTATCTTGCAGTTGTGTGTGCTTATAGAGATTGTTCAGCACAACTTCAGGGACCTCGCCGCGCTTGAGCTCGATCACCAGACGCATACCGTCTTTATCAGACTCGTCGCGAATATCTGAGATGCCTTCGATCTTCTTTTCGTTGACCAGTTCGGCGATACGTTCTTGCAGGGTCTTTTTATTGACCTGGTAAGGTAAGGCGTCGACAACGATCGACTGGCGATTGTTACCAAACTCTTCAAAGTGTGTTTTGGCGCGCATGATGACACGCCCGCGGCCCGTGCGATAACCCTCGCGAACGCCGACGATGCCATAAATAATGCCACCCGTCGGAAAATCAGGCGCCGGGATCAGTTCGATCAGTTCGTCGATAGTGCATTCGGGATTGCGCAAACAATATAAGCAGCCGTCGACCACCTCGGCTAGGTTATGCGGGGGAATATTCGTGGCCATACCGACCGCAATCCCCGAACTGCCATTGACTAATAAGTTAGGTAAGCGCGAAGGCAAGAGCAAGGGCTCGTTTTCGCTACCGTCATAGTTAGGACCAAAATCTACTGTCTCTTGATCGATATCGGCCAAGAGTTCGTGCGCAATCTTGGACAGACGAATCTCGGTGTACCGCATCGCAGCAGCGTTATCACCGTCAATCGAACCAAAGTTACCCTGACCATCTACCAACATATAGCGCAATGAAAAATCTTGCGCCATACGCACGATGGTGTCGTAAACAGCCTGGTCGCCATGTGGATGGTATTTACCGATGACGTCACCGACAATACGCGCTGACTTTTTGTAAGCGCGGTTCCAGTCGTTATTGAGTTCGTGCATCGCAAACAAGACCCGGCGGTGCACAGGCTTGAGACCATCCCGGACATCCGGGAGGGCGCGCCCCACGATTACGCTCATTGCGTAATCGAGATAACTGCGGCGCATTTCTTCTTCCAGTGAGATCGGAAGCGTTTCCTTGGCGAAGGAATCCATAAGCTGACGGTTGATAAACAGGGAGGGCAAAACCCGAAATCGGGGCGTAGAAACTAGCTAAAGGTAAACCTTGGATTCTACACCGCCCGCCTCTTGTATGATCTGTTTGAGGACTCCTACT
>CALCPT010000508.1 GCA_937897265.1 uncultured Alcaligenaceae bacterium | reverse complement strand
TTCACTGTAAAAATTGCGTCAAGTGGCGTCTCTGCACTGTCACGTTTCAGCAACTCAACAGCTGCCACGTCGTGACCCGGCTGTTGTGACAAGCTTTCCGCATATTGTCTGAGCGCTGACAGCTTTTCAAACAAAACACTCTTTAAGCGTCCGGCCTCAGCAACAGGCAACTCGGCGTAAGGCCGTGGCTGCCCACTTACGTGTGTGAACCACTGAACCGTGCCATCGGCAGAGGCCTTGGGCGTGGCATACAACGCGGCAACACTTGGGGGCAGTTTGTTGGCAATGATTCGTACAAACGCAGCATGCAGCGACTCGAGTTGCGCCGCAGTCTTCGGCTCAAACACACGTTGCGTAATACGAATCATTGTCTACCTGACCCTTACTTACTTAGAATCGCATAATCAGTGCTGAGTGTTTGAATCTCTTTTTGCACCTTATCGATTTGCGCTTGCAACGCTTGCGTCGAGGCTGGTGAAGACGAAATCGGCGTGCTATTTAACGCATTCAACTGCGCCGTCGCTTTAGCGATTTGCGCCTGCAAAGCGACATTATTTGGATTTGAATTCTTGATCTGATTCAGATACGCGCTGACGCTGCGGTTCATACCTGCGATTTGACTGCGACGCGCAGTCAAATCAGCCGACGCCAACTCATTCTTTTTACTCAAGTCAGCAAGGGCTTGCTTAAGCAGTTCATTGTTCTTTTGCTCGGCCTGCAATTGCGCGTTTTTATCAGCTGCGCGCGCATCGTATGAACCAGAAAAATCACAATTCATCTTTGTGAGTAAACCAGCATCGCGCATCGCTTTGGGATCACAACCTGCTTTGTCCATCGCGCAGCCGGCAAGCAAAGTTACCGAGGCGAGCATCAAGGGTGTGAGAAATGAACGTAACATCATGACTATCCTTTAACAAACGAAAACCAAATTTTTAAAAAACTTGGTTCTATAGATAAACGAATCAACATGCTCAATCACCGACTCGTTCACTCTGTCGATGATTGAGCACAAACAAAACTTAAGAATTAGCCTTGTACCTTAATCGATGGTGCCAATCCATAGGCAATATCAAGGTCTGACTTCATCGCATCGCGTGTTTTTGACAATTGGGCCAATTGCGTCTGAAGCTTGCTAGTCTGAACGCCTGAGGCTTTCTCTTTCTCAACAATCTCTTGATAACCATCAATACGTGCATTGATGTCAGCGAGCTGCTTTTCTAGGTATGCCTTGTTAGCATTGATCTGATCAAGCTGCTCTTTCGCTTTCTTTTGATCAATTTGTTTACTGGCCAATTGCTGCTGCATTGTCTTCAGCGTTTGCTGGTTCTCTTTCAAGACCACACTAATGTTTTGAATACGTGTTTGCAACTTTTGATTATCGCTCTTGAGTCTTCAATGTATGAATCAATGCGTTGCTCGTTATTCGAAAATTTGGCGCGACGCGAATCCAGCAAATAGTTTGCTCCGGCACCAACTCCACAGCCAGCCACTGCCGCAATCGCCATACAGGCGGCTTTGTTACCTGCATTACTCACGGCACAAGCAAGCGCCCCGGCGACCGCACCTACCGCACAAGCCTGAAGACCCGATTTACTAAAAAACTGTGCGTCGTCCCCACTGGTCAGTCGGGGGTCAACGCTGCTGCCGCCCATATTTTGACAACCAGCAAGCAAGACACCACAGACTAGTGTCACAAATAATGTTCGGGTACGGATAGCAAAATGACTCAACATCGACTTCTCCTCAGTGGATAGATAAATACTGCATAAGTGTTTGTATACATTCTGTACAACTAACTACGACTTCATCTTTCAAACATTGCTTAAACGCTCACGTCAAGAACAAGCAAGTGAGGTGAACGCTTTCATAAAATTCAATTCGGGACTGCCCGGCACCCAGCAATCCAGTCACTTTGGCTAACCTGACGCGTACGCAAGTAGCCACTCAGGTGTGTCCAGTAAGTGCTCAGATATAGGTGTAAATTACTCTTGCGTGCTTCGAGTTGCTGTTTTTCAACATTGACTTCGGGTGTGATCATGGCTGCGGTATAAATCGTGCCGGCTTGAATGATCCCATCAGAATAAATATTCACGACAAGATCAAGCGCGCGCTTTCGGTCATCGTTAGCAGACTTGAGTTTGGTACAACGTGCCTGAGCAGACTCATCAAGCCCTGCCGTTTTTGAACAATCTCGGTCATAAATTTTAGCGACAGGCTCGTAAAAATCAGCTTCACGTTTTAAGAGAGAGCAAGCAAAAGCCCCTTGCTGCAGCGCAGACCGAATCGCCAAACTTCGCTGCTCGTCGCGCATTTGGTTGCTCGCGCGTAACTCGGTTCTGAGCGCCTCTAGTTCTTTCTTTAGAGAGTCATCTTTCAGCCCACTTAGCAACGAACCTAAACGTTCAACGGTCGTCGGGGCGGGAGCTTGCGCCGCAGCACCTGGTGCCTGAGCAGCGCCTGCCGGGGCTTCGCTACTTGCGCCAAGCTTTTCCCAACTGGCCTCGATGATTTTTCCACGATCAAGCGAGGTTAACGAAGGGGCTACCAACGCCAAACGCAACCCACTCGTTTTTAAACGGTTCGGCTCAGCCCCGCGGTAATAGGTTTGCTCTTGTCGCCACGAGGTGCGCATATCGGCCTCAGGCGTTGTGAAGTTACCGCCACGCACAATATAACCACCCGCTTGTCCGTGAAATCGGTCGAGTTTGTTTAAACGAAATGATTCAAACATCATTTCATCTGCGTTACCCAACATGTCATGCAAGCCTAGCGGATTAGGTTGCAACAACCCTGCTACTTGTAATTTTCCATTGGCTGATTGCGAGCCTGCAAACCAAACGTATTTATTGATGCCATCGGCCATAGGGTATAGCGTGGCACGAAAATCAGTCGTGGATACTGCATTACCACCGCGCGCCGCGAACTCCCACTCTACCTCTGTTGGCAAGCGTACAAAGCCAGGAACTTTATCCTCTTTGGGCAAAGCTTCAAGAGAATTTTTTCTCAGCCAGACGTTGTACTTGTCGCTAAACTGCATCGCTTCAAACCAACTCACAGACACCTGTGGGCTCATGAGTTTCATGGCGGGCTTTGGGCAAGTTTCCGTCATCACAGACTGATACTGCAGCTCAGTCAGTTCGTACTTGGCCATTAAGTAGTAACGGCCCGGCGCAGGCTTATCGGTGGTAAAGCTACCCGCAATAAACGCGGGATGCGACTGTTCAAGATAGCGCAGATCACCAGAGTCAGAGCCGAGCATCACTTTAAGATCGTCTAGTGGCTTGTCTAAGGGGACATGAATTTTTCTAAAGACCATCGAGCCTTCGCAAGGCATTGGCAAGACAACATCATCTTCTGCCGGCTTGGGATTAAAAAACTTGGTCTCCCAAGGCGCTGCACTAACCGACTGAACCGCAGCCAGTAGCAACCCAGCGACCCAACTACGCTTTAGCGTTGAGGCAGCGCTGAGAATTGAAACCCGTTGCTTTTTAAAAATAGCTTTCATTGTCTTAGACATCTCTCAAACTCTCTGCCGGTTCAATTTTTGTGACCAAAAGGCCGCCGCTGACTGACACAAGAAAGCTCACCAACAGCGCTGCGCCCAACGCAAAAGCAAAATGCATGGGTTCAAGTCGGCACACAAAACGCCCTGCGCTTAACGTGGCACCCAAGAGCCGATCAAACAAGACACTCCCCAGCCCATACAGCACACAGCCAAGGCTAAAGCCTGCCGCAGTCAAGGTCGTGGCTTGCATCACGACGTATCCCAGCATCGCCTGACGCCCATACCCAAATAAGCGCAGCAGCGCTAAATCTTTGCGCTTGCGCTCAATATTGGCCATTAAGCCACCAATCATTGAGGCGGCGCAGCCCAGCACGGCTGCCCAAGCAATCACATTAAAAACAATACTCAACACGCGATCAATTTGTTGTACAGATTTAATTTCAGCTAAACGGCTATTTGTATCAATGCGTTGGGCCGTTAAAAACGATGCCAGTGCTTCAACTTGTTCAATCTCACTGGCATAAATTCTTGCTCGTGCAAAATACTGTCGCGGACGTGGCGCCTCGCCTTTCGTGATGTTTAAGAGCGGTGCTTGAAACCCATCACGAAAGTCCTCGAGTGCCACCAGCAGTGGTAATGTCACAAAGGCAGCTGCTCGCCCAAACGCGGACGCAGGCAAGACATCTTGCACCTGTACTTGAATCTGCGCGCGCTCGTTGACTTTGTTTAACTGGCGCGAAATATTAAGCCGAACGGTGTCGCCAGTCGTGACACCCAAACGCTGAGCAGCCATCGCTGTCAGAACAACTTGATTTGCCGAAGCGGGTGGTCGCACCTCGCCCAACATTGGGTCACCGGTTGCAGTTGGTATCAATTCAACATTTTCAATAAACCTTTTGCTGTCAACATACAGATCAGCAACCGTGTTGAGCGCACGCGTCAAGGGCATCACAAAGCCCACAGAGGGTAACGCCCGCATCCGCTCAAACCAAGCTTGATCCAGATTATCGCTGGCAATCATCTTGACCTCTTTGTTGCGCGGATCAGAGAGCAAGTCGTGACGCATTTGACTGACAATTCCGAACTTCAGCCCAAACAATAATAGCAACGGCGCTACAACAGCTACCACTGAAGCCATCATGCAGATCGATACTTTTCGATCATGCACGAGATCGCGCAACGCCAAACCGAGCAAGACACCCAAACGCGGAGAGGGGCTATGACTGCTCATAAAACACCGTTCTGTGATCCGCTTGCACAGAGGCAACGACTTTACGCAAGTTGCTTTCTGCCACGAGTGACCATTCGTGCGTCACAATCAGCGCGGCGACATTGAATTCACGCACCACCTCTAAAATCAAGGCAAACAGTTCGTGCGCCAAGTTTGGGTCTAAGGCTGCAGTTGGCTCGTCAGCCAAAATTAACGCTGGCTGATGCGCGACGGCACGCGCAAACGATACACGTTGCCGCTCGCCGATCGACAACTCACGTGGCAAACGGCTTAACAGGTCGGTGAGTTTGAGGCGTTCAACCAACCGAGCGAGCAATGTGCCTTCTGTTCTGCGGCCCGACATCGACGCGGGCAAGTCAATATTTTGCCGAACCGTTAAAAACGGCAGTAAGCCACCGGTTTGCGGCACATATCCCATTTGATGCTGACGCAAACGCGCCCAGCGAGTCTCTCTGTGCCCTGCCCGTAATGCTAAATCGCTAGCAAGGTCAGTTGTCAGTAATTGAAATTGCCCCACCCGCTCGGGCTTCAGTATCAAGCCAAGAGCTTCAAGCAAAGTGCTTTTGCCACAACCGCTCGGCCCAACGATAGCAACGGCCTCGCCTGCACATAGTGTTAACGACGGTAACTCGACACGATAGGCTTGCCCGACTCGCCCACGCGAGATGTGCAAATCTACAACAGAAAGAACTGGCGTCTGCACGCTAGGGCAACGACTCTAGTAAAACTGGGTACACATGCTCACTAGGTGGACTATCTTTTGCCAGAGACACCCACGAGCCGACGTCCTGGTTATAAATTTGATATTGCCGCAACTTAGTATTCAAGCGCATCATGAATTGGGTTTGTGCCGATACCGACATGCTCTTCCAACCATCTTCGTCAAGGGACAAGATATCGCTTTGATACGGCAAACCATCTAGGTACTCACCCAACAACCCCATCTCGCCAAGCTTGGTCGCATTGGCTTGACGCAAGTCGTTTGGATCACGCCCCATTGTGGCGGCTACTGAGCGCAGGCGCTCAAACATATCTCCGGGCGAAACAAGTGAGGCGTTGGCAGCGTCTACGATCTGCTGCACCACGCTACTCAAGTCACTGAGTTGCGCTTTGGTCAACAGCACCCGCACCTCAGTCGTGGGCAAATTCTGTTGAACAAGGTCGCGATCACTAATCCAGGCTTTAAAAAACGGCGGTGCTTTTGCGTTTGTCACATCACCCAGATAGGCCAGCTGCATGGCACGCCCCATCAGCTCGGCGTCACGCGCCATTTGCGCAGCCATCGCGTTTGGCGCAGCTGCAGCGGGCGCGGCAGGCGGCGGCGGTGTGTTTCCGGTGGCACTCGCGGCGCTACCCGCAACCACCTCACCCGTTGAGGCCAATTTGATCTGGTTGACTAACGAGGCACCCATCGTATCAATCGCCTGACCAAAGGCACCTACATTACCGGCTTCAACCGGATAATAAAGTGATTTGTTGGCAATGGGATTAAACGACAAGACGTCGTACTGCCTTTTTGCCGACGCGTGATTCTGCGCACCTGCTGGGGTTTTAAGGTGAAGCACATAGATGGCAACACCTTTTTCTTTTGCGAACTCGCGCAGTCTCTCAGCGTTTAACCCCGTTGAAGATAGTGGGTCATTACCGTCTATCGCACCCGCGTCACTCACCAACACAATGTAGCGCGCACCAAATTCATTCCAGTTGATGTTGAACAACGCGTCGTATACGCCTGCGTAGGGATCCTCATCGAACTTAGCACTCGATACCTTGGTGGCCTTCAGG
>CALCPT010000507.1 GCA_937897265.1 uncultured Alcaligenaceae bacterium | reverse complement strand
CAGTGATTGTTTTAGAGAGCCCATGAAAATCCGCTCCCTTGATTTGAACGTCAGGCTGGTAGTGCAGTGCGACGCTCGTGTACGAGGGAACGACGTCCGTGACGCCAGGAAGTTTTGCCAGCCGGATCGCTTGTGTAACCGACAGGCATAACAAACCTGTCTGAACATCGATTTCATTACCGAAATCAATGCTCAGGCAGCGATCTCCTTGCGCGCGGATCTTGAATGTTGGCAAGGAGCAGGCAACGTTGGGCTGTGCAGATGACACGGATTATTTTGCGAACAGAGAGTCCATGTTTGCAAAAGCTTTGAATTCAATGGCGTTACCCGATGGATCCATGAAAAACATGGTCGATTGTTCGCCGACCTCGCCTTTAAACCGGGTGTAGGGCTCAATCACAAATTTTGTACCGACTGCTTTGAGCTTTTCGGCCATCGCTTGCCATTGGGGAATCGACAATACCGCCCCAAAATGACGCACCGGCACTTGATGATCATCGACTGCGCTGGTTTGCTTATGGCCACACTCGTCAGGCGCTAAGTGGGCAACCACTTGATGACCATAAAAATCAAAGTCAACCCAGTCTGGAGCGCTGCGGCCTTCGCCACAGCCCAAAACTCCAACATAAAACTGACGGGCCTCTTCGATATCACGTACCGGAAAAGCCAAATGGAAAGGGGGCATTGATGCAGCTTGAGCAGACATATTTAAAACCTCAATAAGAAATTAAAACTTCGGTACAACGTAAAAATATACTACAGCCCGCCCCAGCGAAGCTGCGATCAGCTTTTAAAAAATGATCAGTGACTTTACACTGAACCTTACCCCTTTTTTCACCTAGCTCGGTAGCCTCGATCCTCATCATGCTTAAAACTCATCATCGTTATGACTATAGCCCCATCAACGCCCGGCCCGACTACAGTTGGCCCGATGGCAAGCGTCTGGCTGTGCATTTCAGCTTAAATGTTGAGCATTTTTCTTTTGGTGAAGGGATTGGCAACGACTACGGCGGACCAGGCCCCCAGCCAAACACCCGCAGCTTCGCCTGGAGAGATTATGGTAATCGCGTAGGCGCTTGGCGATTACTCGAGTTGGCCGAGACCTATCGATTTCCGTACGCCCTGCTAATCAATACCGAGCTCTATGACTACTGCCCCGAGATGATTAAAGCCTTTAGCAACAGAGGTGACGAAATCGTAGGACATGGCAGAACCAATGCCGAACGTCAGATCGACATGAGTTATGAGCAAGAAAAAATCTGTATCGCTGAAGCGACCGACGCGATTCGGCGCCACGAAGGCAAGCCGCCAATGGGGTGGTTAGCTCCTTACATCTCACAAACGCATCACTCACTCGATTTGCTTAAAGAGGCCGGCTATCGCTACATGATGGATTGGTCTTTAGATGATCAGCCCGTTTGGTTCAGAACCACCCATGGCCCTATCTTGTCAGTGCCCTATCAACACGACCTAAACGACTCAATCGAGGCCGTCACCCGTCGTACGCCCTCGCAACTCTACTGCCAGAATCTGATCGACCAGTTTGATGAGATGCTCGAAGAATCAACGCGCAGACCGTTGGTCATGCCGATTGTGTTGCACAGTTTTGTTCTGGGGCAGCCCTATCGGCTTCGGCAGTTTCGACGTGTGATTGAACACATCATGAAGCATCGCGATCAACTGTGGCTAACCACGCCTGGTGCAATTTGCCAGCATATCGAAAGCCTACCACCCGGGATCGTACCAGGGCGAGAGACACCCTACTCACCTGGCTAACAAGACTGCGACAAACAGCTTGGACTGACGGTCGAGTACTCTTTCGAGTGCAAACCGTCTGATTCGCCGGCGCGAGAGCTAAATCTATACTCGGCTGTGCGAAGCGTCTGCGCTAAAGTTTTCGATCGGAACAGGACGGCCAAACAAGTAGCCTTGATAATGCAAGCAGCCATGGTCAAACAAAAACTCTCGCTGCACCTGCGTCTCAACACCTTCGGCGATCACGCTCAACCCCAACGAGCCACTCATCGCCAAAATCGCCCGCACAATAGATGCGTCATCGGGATCAAACGAAATATCGCGCACAAACGAACTGTCGATTTTGACTTGATCTAGCGGTAACAGCTTTAAATAGGATAGTGAAGAATACCCAGTGCCGAAGTCATCTAAAGAAAAACTAATGCCTCGGCTTTTGAGCTCAAGCATTTTTTCAATCGCTTGATCGACTCGTTGCAGAACAACACTCTCTGTGAGTTCAAGAGTGATAAGGGTTGGATCGATATCAAAATGCTCGATCCCGTGCGCGATTTTGGCAACAAAATCAGCGTGATGAAACTGATCAGCACTGACATTGATTGATAGTTTTAAACCCCTTGTTTCGGGATACTGCTGCCAGCGCTTCAACTGTCTGAAGCCCTGCTCAATCACCCAGTCACCAATCGGAACAATCAGGCCGCTTTCCTCAGCCGCTGCAATGAACGTTAGAGGTGAAATAATTTCAGCGTTGGGTGGAGTCCAACGCAACAGTGCTTCGGCGCCCACCACGCGCCCGCTAGCATTCACCTGAGGCTGATAATACAAAGTGAACTCGTTATGATGCAGGGCACGCCTTAACGCGTCTACCAAGGACGTGCTGTCATCGATCGAGGCCTGCATTTCTGGAGAAAAAAACCGGTAGGTATTCCGACCACCTTTCTTCGCCTCATAAAGAGCAACATCCGCTTTTTTTAGTAACGCTTCTATAGATCGCTCTTGATCACCAAATAGAGTCAAGCCGATACTTGATGTGATGTAGTAATCGGGGCGATCGGCAATCAGAGGATACAGTTGAGAGACCGCCGTATGAATTTTTTTAACTAAGTCGTGTGCACGACGGGTTGCAATGTCGACACTCCCACCTAGTTTTTCAAGAATAATGACAAACTCATCGCCGCCAACTCTAGACACAGTATCGTCGGGACGAACACAATCCATCAAGCGACGCCCAACTTGTTTTAGCAGGCGATCACCAACATCATGCCCCAGTGTGTCATTCAGATTTTTAAAATGATCCAAATCCATCATCAGCAAGGCACCGAGGTCGTGCTCTTTCACGCTGCGAGCAGTTGCCTGCCTCAGCCGATCAAGCAAACGCCGACGATTGGGTAGTGCAGTCAAGGCATCGAAGAAAGCAAGATGGTGAATATTCTCTTCTGCTTTTTTGCGTTCGGTGATATCCATGCAAACTCCCATGACCATATCACCTGGTAGTGTGATCGTATGCATGTACGAGACAAAGACCGCACCATCTTTCTTGCGTAACGTGACTTCTTTTTCGCCTGAGTCGTGTGAGTGACCGCCCTCAAAGAACTGAGTCGACTCCTTGGATTTGTCTGACGAAATCAGTGCCGCCAATTTCATCGTGCACAATTCGGTTTTAGAAAAGCCGGTCATCGAACTGAGAGCCGAATTCACCAAGGCAAACTCATCCTTGCCATGCATGACAAACATCCCGATCGGCGCATGCTCGATATAGAAGCGATAGCGCTCTTCGCTGGCGCGCAAGTCACACTCAAGCGCCTTGCGCCTGCCGACATCAACCGTGAGCAAGTCATTTTGACTGAGCAGTTCACGAAGGCTACGGTTAGCCTCAACCATCACTTCTTCAAGCGCTTGCGCCCGCTTGCGCCAGCGAAGAAGTCGCCAGACGCTCAAGAGCAAGAGAAGCGACAACGCAATGACTAAGTAGAGAAGCGAGTGCGACAGCTTGTTTTCAAGCCCGAGAGGGGCAGACAAGTTCGTTGCAAGCGTTTGAGACTCGGTTAAGCGCTCTGCCCAAGACATGCTAACGGGCGCTAGCCCAAAAAACGCAAGAAATAGGCAAAATAAGAATTTGTGAGGGGACTTTATCCAACCCCAACTGCGCGGGGTGAACAGACGCAATGATTCTCGCGCTCTCGCATGGATGTCGACGCTCATTGCCGTACGATACAGTCTATGCGCAGCCTATTGTCACTTGCACGAAAAGGCTTGCAACTACGACGGTACTCTTGCATGAAATAGGCAATCTCATGACGGAAACGCCCTCAGATTAACGATTGTTATGAGCAATCCAGTACACCGCCTCGATCAAGGCTACAGCAACACGAATAACCTCGCTTAATTTGACTTGATCTTCATTTTATGGATTCTATATTTCTTTTGGTTATAAGAAAAGATAAAATATGTGCTTTTGCTTTGTGTCTGCACACGGCACAATGCGTTCAGATATCGAACGCTAAAGGTCATCTCAATTATGATAAAAAAACTCGCTTCCTGTTTTTTAGGTTTTGTGCTGTGCGCGAGTGCGATCGCAGCCGAACCCCTGTTAAGTGCTCAGGCCACAAGGGCCGCGTCCAACACAACGGGCACTGTCGTCCTCGATATCCGCGACCCAAAGTCTTACGCGGCCGGCCACATTGCTGGCGCCCTGAATGCGCCCTACGGCACATGGCGGGGCCCCGAGGGCAATCCTGGCGAATTGCCTTCACTTGAAAACTTAACCAAACTCGTGCAACGCTTGGGCCTAACACCCGACTCAAAGGTGATTGTGACGTCTTCTGGCAAAGACGCAACAGACTTCGGTGCAGCCGCGCGCGTGTACTGGACCCTCAAAGTGCTGGGCCTACAAAACTTATCTGTGTTGAATGGTGGCTTAACGGCTTGGCAGGCTGCAGGGTTTGACCTGAGCACGCAACCTGCGACAGCCGCAGCGAGCACATACGTCCCCACAATCAATCAAAGCATGATCGCGACCCGAGCAGATGTGATCAGCGGTATTCAGTCTGGCAAGGCTCAATTGATCGACGCGCGCCCCTCCGCTTTTTATGAAGGTACAACCCGTCATGCTGCAGCCAAAGTTCCGGGCACCTTGAAAGGCGCAGTCAATGTAGAGCACTCGACATGGTTTGCACCCAACAGCAGTCTGGTGGTGTCAGACAGCGAGGTAAAAAAACTTGCTCTCGCCGTGCCTGCTAAGAGCGATCAAGACGTTATCTCTTTTTGCAACACCGGTCACTGGGCCGCAACAAATTGGTTTGTGTTGTCAGAGCTTGCTGGCCAGCCAAACGTCAAACTATATGCCGGCTCGATGGTTGACTGGACGCAGGCCGATGGTGCATTGCCGATGGACAACGTACCCAATCGCATCAAGCAGCTGTACATCGACGCGCAATTGTGGTCTGCAAAATAATAGAACAGATCGATAGTGAGCCCAATCGAGAAGGTTTACTCAGTCAATCATGAAACGTCTGCCGCTTAGCCTGCTGTTGTTGCTATTTTTTGTGTACCTCGGTTGGTCGGTGTCCATTCGCCAAGCTGTTTTGTTTGCAGTGGGGATTGGGATGGGCGCTGCGCTTTCAGGCGCACGCTTTGGTTTCACGACCGGTTGGCGCCAACTCATTGAACAACGCGACCCGCGTGGCGTAGCAGGTCAATTAGTGTTGCTCGCACTGGCATCCGCATTTTCGTTGACGCTTCTAGGTCAATATTCTGAACTGACCGCAGCACTCGGCCCACCGAGTGTCAGTCTGTTAATTGGCGCCTTTGTCTTTGGCTTAACCATGCAAATTGCCGATGGATGTGGTTCAGGTACGCTGTATAAAGCTGGGCTTGGCGTGCCCCTAAATATGGGTATTTTGCCGCTCTTTGCACTGGGCAGTTTTTTGGGATCGGTACAAGTGGGCGACTGGCTCAAGCTTGGCCAGTGGCAACCCATTGGTCTGGCCACCGAATTTGGCAGTACTCAGGCGCTGTTGCTCACACTAGCGGGGCTTGCGCTACTCGGTTTAGCGACAAGAGTGTGGGTGGGCTCTGGGCGCACTTGGTGGGATCGAAAATGGCTGTTGGGCGCGGTTGCACTCGCAGTGTTGGCAACGCTCAATCTGCTCATTGCTGGTCAACCCTGGGGAGTTGTCTACGGTTTTGGTCTATGGGCCGCAAAGATTGCCACCGCGACAGGATTGTTTGATCCGACTACCAATGCCTTCTGGAGTCAGGTCGGTAACGCGCAACGCCTAAGCGAAATGGTACTGATGGACATCACGTCAATCACCAATATCGGTATTTTAGGTGGCGCCTTATGGGTTTCGGCGCGGGCTAGCAGCAACAGCCAACCCTTGACGACAACACAGTGGATTGTCGGCTTAGTTGCGGGCTTTTTAATGGGCTACAGCTCACGATTAGCCTTTGGTTGCAACATCGGTGCGATGCTCAGCGGGATTTCAACAGGTAGTGTTCACGGGTGGATCTGGGTGCCCTTGGCGTTTGCCGGCACATTGATCGGCGTGCGGGTACGCCGCTATTACAAACTGTAAGTTTGAAGACATTATGAGCCACTCTAATCGTCAGTCTGTCGACTCACAAACCACAGGACGCGAGCAACCATGAGCGTATCTAACCGCAAACTTCAATTAGTTTTTTGGTGCGGCTTAGTGGCTTTCTTGGTTTGGGATACAACCAAAGCGCCACCGGTTGATCTACGTAATGAACCACCGCTTATGGCGGCAGGCTCGGGCAAGATCTCGAGCGGTGGTCATTGCGCGATTGCAAAATAAGTTGAGGTGACACGGGCTTCAAACCGCTTCAACACAAATAAAAACGTAACAATTTGTTACTGTCACTAGATCAAACTCGCCGCAATGTTGATCGTCAACGCAATTAAAGTTGTATTGAAAAAAAACGCGAACACGCAATGAATTAAGCCAACCCTACGCATGGGCTTACTCGAAATATTCACGTCGGCCGTTTGACCGGACGTACCGATCACGCAAGCAAAATACACAAAATCTAGGTAATCAGGCGCGTTTGTACCCGGAAACTGCAAGCCGGGTTCGAATCCACGAGAAAGCGCCGAATAATATTCGTGCGCGTAGTGTGTCGCGAACATGAATTGCGTGAACACCCACGACGTCACCACGGTCAACACGGCAAGAGAAATATGCAAAACGCGGTGCAAGCCCTGCAAGTCTTTGGCGATCGCCAGGATCTCAACGATAGAGCTTAAGCACACAAAGGCAGACACAACCGCCAACAGCAGAATGACGCGCCTACCATCGTTTTGCCGCAAAGCCCTTGCACGAATATCGTCTAGGTTTGCGGTTGTCATCAACGTCAAAATCAAAGCTAAATACAACACTGAGCCAAGATTCCAGCCAACAATCAAACGCACCCATGCTCCAGTCGGCACCACAAGAGGTAGCGCCAGCGCCCCAAGAAAACCGACTAAGGCGCTTATCGCCAGGAGCGGGCGACTTCTGATCGCCGTGTAGAGCACGACCAAGGGATTGCGGGATGAATGTTCAGACATGTGAAACGCCTAATTCGGCAAGAGGAGTGCAGCCGGTGATAAAAGTGGCAGCGTTCACTCTACCTTTGCGCCCGCGATATCGATAATATTTTTATATTTAACAATTTCAGAGGCGATCAGCGTCTTAAGCTCTTGCGGTGTCCCTGTTTCAGGATCGGCTCCCAGAGAAATCAACTTGTCAGTCACTTCGGGCATCGCGATGACTCGGACGAGCTCTTGATTCAGTCTATTCACAATCTCTTTGGGGGTGCCTGCTGGCGCGAGCAAACAAAACCATCCTCTCAGGTCATAGCCCTTAACACCCGCTTCATCTAGGGTCGGGACGTCTTTTAATACCGTCGTACGTTTTAAACCTGTTGTCGCCAAAGGCCGGATTGTGCCTGCACTAATCTGCCTTTGCATTGCGGTGATGTTGTCAAACATCATTGCAACGCGGCCCGCCATCAAATCGGTTAAGCCCGGCACATTACTTTTATAGGGGATATGAGTGAGCTTCGCCCCCGACATCGAAACAAACAAAGCGGCAGCAAGATGACTAGTCGTGCCGTTTCCGGACGAGGCGTAATCGTACTGGCCTGGTGCCGCCTGTGACAGCCTCACTAAGTCAGCCACAGTTTGGACTGGAGAGTCTTTCGGCACAGACATCACAAATAAATTTGTGGCAATCAAACCGATCGGCTCAAAATCTT
>CALCPT010000506.1 GCA_937897265.1 uncultured Alcaligenaceae bacterium | reverse complement strand
GGATAATTTATGAAACGCAGAACCGTGCTCAAAGGTGTCGGCGTTGGCGTTGGCGCCTTCTGTGCATTTGGCGCAGCCAATTTTTACTACTCATCACTGATTCGCGAGCGACGCAAACCCTTGTTAATCGGCGGTTCAACCATCGTCAAACGATTTTTGGATGTCGCATTAATTGATGCCTTTGCTAAGTACCACCCAGAGGCTGATTTATTGATCGAAGGTGGTTACTCTCATGGCGGATTGATTGCGCTCGAACGCGGGTCGATTGATCTTGCCATGATGTCCAATGAACTATCTTCAGAAAATAACATCAATCTAAGTGAACATCTCATCGGCATTGAGACTGTCGGAATCATCGTAAATGAAAGCTCAATGATTAAAAATATTTCATCGGTTGATGCTCAAAAGATTTTTCAACGAGAGATTATGAATTGGAGAGAGCTCGGTGGTCCGGACGCTACGATCAATTTGTACAGCCGACAAGACAATGAAACCACCAAGAAAACCATTGAGCACGTATTACTGAATAACGAACTAGTGCACGAGAGCGCACAAGTGCTCTCCTCAAGTCAAGCAATGGCCGAACAAGTGTCGCTTGACCCATTTGCGATTGGTTTTATCAGCCAACAAGGGTATGTGCAAGCTAAGAACCCATCGTTAAAAATTAGGCCCCTTAGTATTGATGGCGTTGCGATGGATGAGAGAAGCATAAATTTAGCTCTGTACCCACTTGTGCGACAACTTTTTTTAGTTCTTCGCGCTGACTCAAGCGAAATCGCCAAAAAGTTTGTAACGTTCGTTATTTCTCCTGAAGGCCAAACACTTTTGGCTGACAGCGGCGCGCTGAGGGTGAGGTAGCCATGGCGGATCTTAAAACCCACGTCGTCACCCATCTCGAAAAAGCACGCCGTCACGAAAAAGGTCGACGTATATTAGCAATCGCGTTAATCACGCTCTTGTTGCTCATTTCTGGCAAACTGATTTTTAACTTGATTCCTCGTAATTACGTTCTTTCAATTACGGCTGGAAGCCTCTTATCTGAGCGTCATTTTCTCGCAAAAATTCTACAAGATGAGGCCGCAGAGCACTTCTTGTCGTTGAGAATCGCCAAATCGACGGGCTCGCTTGATGCTCTAGACTTAGTGAACTCAGGAAAAATTGACCTCGCTTTTATCACCGGCGGTGTCGCAAATACGTTTCCAAACGTCAGACATGTGGCAACCTTACCTCCAGAGTTTATTCATTTTTTAGTCAAGCCACACATTACGAATCTAGATGAATTAAAAAGCAAAGTCATCAATGTAGGTGAGCGCGGAGAAAACTCTCGAAATCTTGCCCATCAAATCCTTTCCCAGTTACACCTCGCAGCGAATTTAGACTATGCAGAAACGAACTTTTCGGATGAAGAGTTAATCGGTATGCGTTTTGAAAAATTACCAGATGCCATTGTTGAGGTGTCCTATGCACCGTCTGTTCTAGTAGACTATTTCGTAAAGAAGCATAATTACCGCGTACTCGAAATGGCATTTCCTGCCTCGCTAGCGAAGCGCTTAAGTTGGATCACGGACGTAACACTCGGCGGGTTTATGTACAGCATTGTGCCGCCTGTGCCCCCAAATAATATACCGCTAGCGGGTGTGCATCTTCATTTAGTTGCAAATAGCAAAGTTGAACCGAAAGCCATCGTTGAATTATTAAAGATACTGTATGGACCTCAGATAAAAAATCGGTTTAGCTTAAAACTTGACGAAGATGACATGTTGATTCCCTCTGGGTACCCGATCTCAGAGGGCAGCATCAACTATCTTGAGAGCAAGACGCCGATCTTCACTACAGAATTTACGGACAAAATAAAAACAATGTTTGAACTGTTACTTAGCTTAGGCTCGATATTTCTTTTGATCTGGAAATGGTTTAAGAGTGACAACGAAGAAGAGTTTGAATACGATACCAAAGCAATTGAAAAACTAGCTGTTCTTAAACTCCCTAAAGACTAAGGCTGTGAGTAAATGATGGATTTCAAAAAATTTCCAATCGGCCTCGGCCTCGGTGTGAAAGACGGAATCACTTATCCGTCGCTGAAGCACGCTTTAAAGTCTGGCATCCGCTTTTTTGATACCTCTACCTACTATTCTGTAGGCGGGTTGAATCAGCTATCTGAATGTCTGACCGAGAACGATATCGACCGTGGCGACGTTCATTTATGCGTCAAGCTTTGGGTCACGACACTTGGTAAAAATAGACAATTTGATTACGACCCAATCGATCGTTCGCTCGACGAAAATGTCAAAGCCTATATTGAAGAGTTAAAAATAGGCTATATCGATTCATTGGTGATTCACTGGCCCGTGAAAGCCGATGACGAGGGCTACCCTGAAGAATTTATTATTGAAGAAGTTTGGCCGCGCCTTGAGCTTTTGGTCGCGAGCGGCTTAGTCAAATCAATTGGAGTTTCTAACTTCAATATCATTGAGCTGCAACGCCTCTTAAACGTTGCAAAAATTAAACCCTGCTGCAACCAAATCGAATACAACCCTTTTGCCTTTAATCTTGAATTAAAGGATTTCTGCACAAAACAGGGTATTCAAATCGTTGCGCACTCTCCGTTTAATTTTGGCTGGAAAAATTCTGACTTAGGCATCTTAATACACCCGTGCATCACTGAGCTCGCAACAAAATATCAAAAAACACCAGCTCAAATCGTTTTGGCCTGGGGCTGCGCGCACGGAGTGATACCGATACCCGGTAGTACCAAGCTTGACCACATTAGCGAGATCGCGCAGGCTCCCTCGATTGTTCTGAACGACTCTGATGTGCAAGCGATCAATCTTTTAAACAAGCAGGCCTACTGTTACGCAGAATTTGGTCAGTATTTTCGCGAAAGTCGCTACCTAAAGCCGAATGTGCCAAACATCGAGGCTAAATTTCTAGAGCCTGACGGATCTTTTAAATCGATCTATCTCTATGATGTAAATTTTTTATCTGTGGTCAAGGCTGCATTGACAGATGGCGCTGGCTTTGTCATTTTGCCAGACGTTTTTACAGAGCTAGCTGATCGACTCTTACCCTCGCTTGATGCAGGAAAAATGCAGAAGCTCGGGCGATGGGATGGATTTGGAGCCCATACAGATCGGAAGAGCGTCGTGTA
>CALCPT010000505.1 GCA_937897265.1 uncultured Alcaligenaceae bacterium | reverse complement strand
CAAAGTCACGGTCAACAACAAGATGACAGTGGCGGGTCAAGAGCAAACGAGCCAACAAGAGACTTTCATTGGCGCAGCATTAGGTGAAGCTAAGCTCCGGCGGTTTTTAGTTGCGCCCAAGGGGGCTGAGGTGACGGGTGTGACTGAAACTGCCGATGGCAAGACGCTCTTCGTGAATATCCAGCATCCAGGTGAACTCACCCCTGCGCTCGGTGATGCTACCGATTTCAAACTTCAAAGCCAGTGGCCCGGTAACATGGGCTATGGGGCTGCAGGTCGCCCAAGGTCTGCGACGATCGTGATCACTAAAGACGATGGTGGGGTAGTGGGCTTGTAAGATTGTCCGTCATTAGTGATATAGTGTTATCAATAGCACCTGACCCGTTATCACTAAATGCTTCAGTCGCGAACGCCTGCATTGCTGCAAGACCTCTGTCGAAAGGCAGTTGGGCGAGTGTTGGCGTGTCTAGCGCTGGTGGGGTTGCTAGCATTGCAAACCGGCATGATCTGGCACGGTTTAGAACATGTTGCCAAAGCGTCGAGCAACGCTGCCTTCGCGAGTTACACCCAAAGTGTTGAGAAGGCACAGCCCTTATCCGCCCAGTGTCTGAAGTGTCTAGAAGACCTCACTCACAGTGTCGGTCTCATCTCTCAATCGCCTGCTCTTGACACCTCGCTACGGGTCGTCGTGCAGCAAGGTGCGTTTCCGGTCTGCGGTTTTGCAACGCCTGTTGAGCTAGCCAATCAACGTGGGCCGCCCGTCTTCTTAAGTTAACACTGGTTCGCGACGCCCTCGGGCGTTCATTTCGTGTTTAAGTTAAGGACGACAAGATGTTTAATATTCAAAACGCTGCGCGCACTGGCGCAGTATTAGGCATGGTTGCAGTCTGTGCGTTTGCACAACCGGTTAGCGCACAGACGGGTGCGGCGCCGGTCACCACTGCTGACCTTGCAAAGCTTCAAGATAGTATTCAAGCGATGCGTGTCTTGTACGAAGAGCGTATCAATTCTCTCGAACAAAAAATCACTTCACTACAGCAACAAAATGCGCAACTGGCCCGACAACAAGCGAGTGCGCAGACAACACCACGGGCGCCGACAGTGGGGGCGACAGCGCCAGCAGCGACAGCAAATTCGGCAACAGCAACCGTAGCCGCCACGCCGGTAGTCGGTGGGCGTGCTAACGCCTCGGCAACACCTGCGGCAACAACCGTGAATCCGTCAGTGACAGCGGCTGCGCCAGGTGATCGCAGCCCAACGGGCAATACGGCTGCAAGCGTCCCTGAAGCAGGACGCAGTCCGACGCAAGCCTTAGGTCGGGGTATTACCTTGCCTAAAATCGGGCCGATCACGCCTGAGATTTCTCTGATTATCGACGGTAAGTACTCAGCACAAAGTCAAAATCCAGAGTCATTTCCTCGTGGCTTTGTGCCTGCGGGGGGCGAAAATATTCCGCGCGGATTTTCTTTGGGTGAAACGGAGTTAGCTCTCGCGGGTACTGTTGACAATCTGTTCCGTGCAGAGGCGCGCCTAGTGCTGGCGCAGAATGGGCAAGACTTTAACGTTTCTCTGGAAGAGGCTTTTTTTGAGACGCTTGGGTTGCCTGGCGGCACGAAAGTTAAAGGTGGTAAGTTCTTTTCGAGCGTTGGGTATCTGAATAACAAGCACCCACATGAGTGGGATTTTGTTGACTTACCTCTTGCCTACAAAGCGTTTTTTGGCGGACAGTTAAATAACACTGGCGCGCAATTCTCGTGGGTGGCACCGCTTGATGATTTATATCTGAAACTTGGTGGTGAACTTGGCCAAGGGATGTCGTATCCCAATGGTAATAATTTCAACGAAAACAGACCGAGGTTGGGTACTATTTTTGCAAAGCTTGGCGGAGACATCGGGACCGAGTCCTCATGGCTCGGTGGCCTGTCGTATGTCACCTCAAGCACAGGTAACCGCGCAAGGAGTTCTGCGCTAAACGAAACGGATACCTTTGACTTCACCGGTTCAACGAGCGTGTTGCTCGCAGACTTTGTGTACAAGTGGGCACCCAACGGTAACGCCAGTCGTCAAAGTTTTAAACTGCAAGGGGAAGCTTTCTGGAATACACAACAAGGTTCAGCTTCGATTACCAGTCCAAACCCATACGCTTCGTGCGAGGCGCCTTGCCTTGGTAATTCGTACACTAACACCCAAAGTGGTTTCTACGTGCAGGCGATCTACCAATTCATGCCTAATTGGCGAGTCGGCTACCGCTTTGATCAGCTTTTTGGTGGCAATTCATCTTACGGATTTAGTCGAGACACTTTGACTGGCACCGTTCTGGAAGCCTATAACCCAATGCGCAACACTATCATGGTGGATTGGGCAAATTCTGAATATTCAATGTTCAGGTTACAAGTCGCACAAGACACGATGTATGGTCCAGGTAAAACAAACAATCAAGTCTTTCTGCAATACATCATGAGCCTCGGGGCCCATAGTTCGCATCGTTTTTAGTGCAAAGCTTTTGTCTTGAAGGCTCAGGTTTGCTGAATCATGCCGTTTCGCGGAGAAAAGAATGACGTTATTTCAAGTAGGTCGAGTGTTTGGCTTGGCGGCTATCGCAATTTCGTTGGTGTTGACCGCCGCGCGAGTTGAGGCTCAATTAAACGTCTTCGCAACAGTGCCTGAGTGGGGGGCGTTGGTAGAGGAGTTGGGTGGGGCTAAAGTCAAAGTGTATGTTGCCACCAATGCTTTGCAGGATCCGCACCGTGTGCAAGCGCGCCCCTCGCTACTGGCGCGGGCGCGTAGTGCGCAACTCTTACTCGCTACTGGTGCAGATCTTGAAATTGGTTGGCTGCCGCTCTTACAACGTGATGCGGGCAATCCAAAGATCCTGCCGGGTGCACCTGGTATGTTCGAAGCAAGTCAATACGTGCAACTGTTAGGTGTCCCTGCTTCAGTCGATCGCAGCATGGGTGATGTGCACGCTGTAGGCAATCCACATATTCAAACTGATCCGCGAAATTTTTTGCCCATTGCGCGAGCGCTGACTGAGCGTCTGATCTTGCTTGATTCGATCAACGCTAGTTTTTATCAAGACCGGTTACGAAGCTTTATTTTTAAATGGCAAGCGAGCATTGATCGCTGGACCACAAGCGCTCAGCCTTTGCGTGGACAAAAAATTTGGGTGCAACACGATGGATTTTTGTACCTGTGTGATTGGCTTGGCCTAGTTCAAGTCGGCACCCTCGAATCATCGCCCGGTGTAGATCCATCGGTCGCCAATCTTAGCGGTGTTTTGCAACGTCAAAGCCAGCTGAAAGGTCGTATGATTATTACGTCAGCTTATGCGGGTGATGCAGCGTCTAAATGGTTTAGCGAAAAGGCGAACGTACCATTGGTTGTTTTGCCCTTTACCGTCGGTGGTAATAAAGAGGCGACAACATTAGACACATTTTTTGAAAATACGGTTGCGCGGCTGTTGCGTGCGCTTTAGTCAGGTTCGCAGGTGTGGTGACTTGAGATATGCTGAAGTGAAATGGAGCGAGGCAGATGGTGACATTGTTTTCTGAAGGCATCAGACATATTCGCAAAACCATATTGTTCGTCGTGTTTGGTTTTTTTTCGACTATCCAAATCGCACAGGCGCATCCTCATGTTTGGATTGATGGGCATCTGACTCTTTTGTTTAATAGTCAGGGTCAGGTCACTGCCTTACG
>CALCPT010000504.1 GCA_937897265.1 uncultured Alcaligenaceae bacterium | reverse complement strand
ATATAGATCAAGACCCGATCGCCCTGCCCGACGCCTTGCGCTTGCAACATCGCAGCCACAGCGTTGACTTCGCGATACAGATCTCGGCGGCTGTAGGTAATTTCTTGATCAACCTCGGTCGACACCCAAATTAACGCCGGCTCGTCAGCCTGTGAATCTAGCCAACGATCGATCGCGTTAAAGCATAAGTTTGTACGACCACCGACAAACCACCGCGCAAAAGGAGGTTTGCTGTAATCCAGCACCTCTCTGAATGGGGTTTCCCAGTGAATGCCTGCCGCTTCTTCGCGCCAGAAGGTATCTTTTTGCTGAATCGAACGCTGATGGGTAGCTTGAATTGGGTTCATATTGGGTCTCTCAAGTACTTTTTATAGCTAAGATCGCTTTTTGTACTACTATTGTGACAGGTAAACCTTGCACGAGGCTTTCCGCGCTGCAACAGCAGGCGCCAGTTGTTGGTCGTGTTTCTTGATCACCTGCCTCGCTATATTTTGACTCACGTCCTTTTTTAGACCTTCGGTCAGTGTTTCTACCCTCGCTCGCAACCGTTACGATGTCCAACATAACCTTTGCCACCTCTGAGCCTCGCACCTTTGCCCACTGGGTTCGCTCAGTGCTGCTTGCAAGCGCATGCGTGCTCGTGGCGGTGTTAAGCGGTTGCGCAGGCACGAAAGGTGATGAGGGTTCAGGCATAAACTCTTCGTCGATCGACTGGAAAAACTCTGCAGATCCTATCGGCTCGTTTTTGGCACGCTCTAAAAATGGTGCGGGCTTGATCGTTGGCGACATCAACCACCCGCTTGCGCGTCAAGCACTGACGCAACTTGGAATCCGGTATCGGTGGGGCGGCAAATCGCCCGAAACCGGTTTTGATTGCAGCGGCCTTGTGCTGTACTCTGCACAGCAATCGCTTGGCCTAAAACTGCCACCGCGGTCATACGATATTGCCCTGTTTGGCATCGATGTACCCCGCAACGATCTGCAGGTAGGTGACTTAGTATTTTTTAATACGCTCGGTCGCCGTAACTCGCACGTAGGCGTGTACTTGGGCGATGATCAGTTTGTGCACTCACCTTCGGCTGGTGGGGTCGTCAGGATCGAAGACATGAAGCAGGCTTACTGGACAAAGCGTTACAACGGCGCGCGGCGTTTATAGCCGAGCGACGCTTCACGACCCATAATCGCATCCTCAGGCCGCCGACTTGCTGAGTCGGGGGCTTGTCAGCATAAGCCGCCTAAGAAAAGACTGTTCGGGTGCTATTGGGCTGATGCCCTACTTGTGTGGCTGCTGCGCTGCCAGCTGGCAAGCACCTTGCTGACACAAGCCGCATTGCTCAAGCGCCTGCTGCATCGCGCACACAGAGCGTCGACAAGCGACCACCTGCACCCCTCCTTTTTGTGCCGCGTTTCTAAAGGTTTTC
>CALCPT010000503.1 GCA_937897265.1 uncultured Alcaligenaceae bacterium | reverse complement strand
TTCCGATCTCTTTCTAGGTCGTAACTTACCGGAATCGGCACTACGATCGGCTCAAGCCCTGCAAATAGACAGCCCCAGAAAACGGGCAAAATATCTTCGCTAAGCGACAACTGCAACAAAACTTTTTGACGAGGTTGCAGTCCTTGCTCTTTGAGTCCTGCTGCAATGCACTTGGCCGAGTGAACGAGATGGCCATAGGTGAGATTGTTCTCTTGACCCTGACCGTCAATAAAAACGATCGGTGTTGAGGTATTTACAGCAAGAATAGCATTCGATAAGTTCTGAAGTTTGCCGACCCGGTCAGGCAATACAGAGCCATGTCGAATCGCAGGAAGAGTGCTCATAGGGTGGGCGCAGCGCATCAAAAGTAATGTGTTTTATTTTACCTTTCGGCTGCATAGTAAGCTCACAAAAACCGTCACTTAGGAACGACGGCAACAGACCCCGATCCTAAGGAGGTTTTTAGAAGTTCGGTCTTTGATTTGCAAGCGTACGGCGCTGGATTAGTCGTACTGCACGTAGTTGTTGTTCAGGTCGTCAAAGAGCACCTCTACCGAGTTGTCATTTTCAACACCTGCACGAACTACGATCGTTCTGTCGAGAAAGTAATTTTCATATTTCCAACCGGGCGGCAGTCTGAGAAGCGTGTCAAGAGTTGAGAGCTTTTCACGTGTTAACGCAGGCTGTACTTCTTGCGTATAACTGGTCATGAGGTACGTCTCGCCTTTGGGTGAGACAAGACGGTGTACCAATGAGCCAGTATTCCAGATGTAATGCGTCTCGCCATACAATCTGAACGGAGTGTAACTGGCACCGGCCAAGTTTTTTGTATTTTTGAGTTTTGTTGTTTCGAATAATTGCTTCAAACTAATTCGCGCCTGACCGATCACCGAGAACTTCAGGTTGCTCACCCAAAAATATTCGGATGAAATCGGCGTCAAATTGATGTCCATAATCTGCTGATGTGAACCACCCTTGACGATAGCCGAAAAGGACGCAACGGTCCTCAGTTGGGCCGCGGCAGAAGCAGCGGTTACCTTATCCATGGCCGTTGCGGGGCAATTTTGCAGGCGATAGGTCGACAGCGTTGTTACTCTGACCTCTAACCGCCAAAGATCGAACTCAGCTGCTTGTAAGGTGCAATTCCAGTTGTCTAATTTGACCGCCGAGTCAGGACCGACTGAGGGATTGTTGCCGGCAGGTGCCTGAGAAGCGGGGGCCTGCTGCGTCATTTGCGCCGGAGTCTGTGGCGAAGCGCTTGGATTGTTCGCGGGTTGAGCGAACACAGCCGTACTCAAAACGCTCGTTAACAGTAGGGCAGGCGCCAAAAGACATTTCATATTTGCATGGAAACAGGAAAAGTGATGATGAAGTTTTAGCACTGAATTATACGTTTTACCTTCCAGTGCATTGAATAACCACTATCGAATGTGAGCTTTTGACAGAATTGATTCTGGGATTGGTAAGGATTTTTTCTGCTTTAAACCTATACTCCTATGGTTTTTTCGTTTTAAACCAATCTCAAAGCAGTCGCCTCGGTTTGCACTAAGATAGTTATTTTTATTTGTGAAGACAATGAAAAAATTCTGGTCGTGGTTAGCATTGTTGCTGTCGCTGACGAGTGGTATGGTCGGGGCGCAAGTGTGCTCAACGATCACCCTGACAGGCCCGCCTGCGGCTGCGCCATCTTCTTGGCTAAGCGATGGAAAGTTGATCGGTGCGGCGGTTGAATTCGCCGAAGGAATCGCTCGAGCAGCAGGCGTTCAAAAGGTTGAGATTCGCCCGTACTCCACTTGGCGTGAAGCTCTGGCAGCAACCTACCGCGGCGAGGTTGACGTCATATTTTCGGCGAATTGGTCTGAAGAGCGCGAGCGTTACCTTGACTATGCGCGTCCAGCCATGTCGAGTCAGTTTCTCTACGTGGTCGTTAGGCGTGGTGAAGCCTTTCACCTGACAAAGTTAGAGCACTTGATGGACCTTCGTGGCGCTGCCGCTGCGGGCGAGACTTACGGGGATGGTTTGTTTGGGCAGTTCGTGCAGAAGAATTTGAAGCTGAGCAGGGCGCCTAGCATCGACAAAGTCTTTGATTTGCTGATCGAGAAGCAGGTCGATTTCATTTTTGGCTTTGAAAATGCAGTGTACGAGCAGATGATGATTAGAAATTTTGGCTCAACGCTGCAAGTCTTGAACACCTTTCCAACGCAAACGGAAGGGTTCATGGCGTTCTCTAAGCGATCAAAGTGTGGTCAACAGGTGAGAGACAAGTTTTCAGAGCAATTGGCCCTGGCCCACACCGCTCGTCGTTATCCCGCTTTACTCAACAAGTACCGAGAGGTCTTCAATGAGAGCTTGACGAGGCCTAAGTAAATAACCATGACCATCACCATTGCGGTTGCCAATCAAAAGGGAGGGTGTGCGAAGACAACGACTACCGTTAACTTGGCAGCGGCGCTTGCAGAGCTTAAGTACAAGGTTCTTCTGATTGACCTTGATCCCCAGGCAAATGCTAGTCAGTGGCTCGGCGCAGCGACCGATACACCCGGAGTCTTTGACCTGTTTACTACTAAGGTTGCAGTGGCGAGTTTGTTGGTTGATACCAACACAGAGGGGCTAAGCCTGCTGGCCGGTAGCCGAAGTCTGGCTAGCATTGAGAAGGCTTTGGCAGGCGAATTGGCGGTTGAGACGCGTTTAAAAAGGCGTTTGGCCGCGCTTGAGAGCTTGGCTTTTGACTACGTGTTGATTGACACGGCGCCAACTTTGGGTCTGATGACGTTGAATGCTTTGTGCGCGGCCCAGCAAGTTTTAATCCCTGTGACAACCCATGTGATGACGCTCTCGGGGGTCGCACAGTTGATGCAGACTTTTGATGACGTCAAAGATGTACTAAATCCACAGCTGTCATTATTGGGGTTATTGCCTTGTCGTGTTGACCAGCGCACTCGTCATTCGAAAGACATTATTGATGCGCTGATAGAAAAATTTGGAGAACAAGTTCTAGTCGCGCGTATTCGAGAAAATATCCGTCTTGCCGAAGCGCCCTCATTTGGAAAGAGCATATTGCAATATCAGCCGAACTCAAGTGTTGCAGAAGATTTTCGTGCGCTGGCGCGTGAAGTCATCTCTCATCAGTCGAGATAAACATGGCCAGTCGAACACGTAAAACAATCTCTCAGAACCCGTTAGACGACATCTCGACTCGCGCGAAGCCCGCGGATACGCCTAAAAAGGCTGCCAAGGCTGCCAAGGATTCGAAGGTCGAGAAGGTTGTGCGCCCGCGCAAAAAACATGTTTCCCCGAACGAGGTCGCTCCCACCGATACCAGCAACGCCGCTTCGGCTGCTACGAAAACGGTGAGCCTTAGCGATTCTGCTGAAAAGGATCAATTGACATCCAGCCCTGTGCAAACGAGAGCTGCCAAGACCGCTTTTGCGAAAGCTGCGGGTACGACTCAATCTTCAAATGATGTGAAACATCCCAAGGCTGCAACAGGCGCTGAGACTGCCGAGCAACTTTTGGCTGCAGAGATCGCTCGGTCTCCCGTCCCGATGTTTAACCGTGATGAAGAACTCGTTATGCATCACTATACCCCGGTCAAGGTGCTTGAACAGTCGGGTGGATTGAACCCGCCGATTGCCGTTGCAGCGTTACCCAGCTCATATTTGACTGCTGAAGATGTTTTTCAAAACGAATTGAGCCGAGCACGCGTATCTTTGAAGGCAGAGGCCACCCGAACTAAATTAGCAGCGCAAAAGATTGTTACGCGTTGGTCTCGGTGGTCAGTCGCTGTTAGCTTTATACCGACCCCTTTCGTGGACATGGCGGCAATCTCTGGTGTACAGGTCAAGATGATTTATGACCTATGTAAGCTGTACAAGGTTGACTTCGAGCACACCGCCGCAGTGGCAATTGCTTCGGGTGTTGCGGGTGGTGCGGCCACGCAAACGCTAGCGGGTGTGCTGGCTAAGCAAATGGCGCGCTTCGCGCCCGGAATTGGTCCAATTATGATGTTTGCGATAGAACCCTCAATTTCCTATGTGACGAGTAAAGCGATTGGCGCGGTCTTCATCAGCCACTTTGAGGCCAACGGAAGAATGCACGATTTTCAGCCAGAAAAAGTCAGGCAATACATAGCTGAACAAATTGAAAAACGTAGATCGAGATTTAAAGATAAAACAGTGCAGGCACAGGCTTGAGGTCACGTACCGCGAGTGACCCTTTTTTTAAAGAATAAGTATCCCAATGCGTAATCCGTTTAAATCCGATCTGATTAGCTTCTTGACAGACTCAAACCCTCAGCACTTGAGGCATTTATTTCTGTTGGCAGCTTTGGTCGGTACCCTTAACACTTTGTTGATCGCGGTGATTAACAAGGCGGCAGCCAGCGTTTCAAAAAATGAAAGTGTGACGCTCATGTTCGTGGCGTACGCTGTCATCTTTGTTGTTTTCTTGGTGGCCGCGCAGCGTGCGAATAAAGAGAACGTTGCAAAGGCTCAACAGTTTATCTATCGCTTCAAAATTCGCATCATGCACGATGTGTTTCGCTCCAATTTGGTGAAGGTAGATAAATTGGGTCGCGATTACATACTCGAAGTCTTGAACAGAGACACCGAGCTAGTCTCGCAGCAGGTCAATTCAGTACTGTCTTTGTTTCAGTCTTTGCTAACTGTGTGCTTTCTGTTGCTTTATTTGGCCACAATATCGCTCACGGCCTGTCTGCTCCTTGCGGTTGCAGTCGGCTTTTTGTCTTTTCTCGGCGTGATTGAACTCAATAAGTTGGTCGCCGGAGTTCGGGTTGTGTCTGTGAAAGAGGCGCAGGTTAATGGGATGTACGGCGCATTTTTAAGTGGTTATAAAGAAGTGAAAATGAACTCGCAACGAGCGTTAGAATTGACGCGAGATCTCATTGTCGAAGCTAAAGTTGTCAGAACTGAAAAAACAAAATTAGTGCAAGATGTCGTGCAATTTTTTACGCATTTACAGATGCTTATGTATCTGGTGGTTGGTTTGATCATTTTTGTCGTGCCGATTTTCTCACCCGAATTTTCGTCGGATGTGCTGACTGTTACGACGACTGCTTTGTTTTTAGCCAGTTCGGTGTCTGCGGCAATTATTGTGGTGCCGAATATGACAATGGCAAATGCTGCAGCGACTAATTTACTAGACCTGAGTAAAAAACTTTCATATGAGAGCAATGACCGCGCTGCGCCCGGGTTAACTGAGTTTTCAGACATCAAGACGTTGGCGCTCGAAGAGATTACCTACGTGCACAGCGGGGATGAGGCCGTTCGACCTTTTGAGCTCGGCCCGATTAGTTACGAATTCGATATAGGCAAAGTGTATTTTATTCGAGGCAATAACGGCTCTGGTAAAACGACTTTGATGCGCGTGTTGCTGGGGTTGTATCAGCCCAAGTCTGGTCGGTTGCTTGTGAATGGGCAGGCCATCGCTGAGCCAAGCAGTCCAGCATATCGAGATCTGTTCGCAGTGGTCTTTAGCGATTTTTATTTGTTCAGGAAACTGTATGGCATACCGGCCACTGACGACGCAGAACTCAACGATCTGCTGACTTTGTTTCAGATGGAAAATAAAGTTGCTATTGATGAGTGCATTTTCTCTGACCTCAATTTTTCAACGGGGCAGCGAAAGCGCTTGGCTCTGCTAGTTGCTTTGCTAGAGAAGAGACAAATAATTGTTTTGGATGAATGGGCGGCAGATCAGGATCCAGAATTTAGACAAGAGTTTTATGAAAGCATTATTCCAAAGTTGCGAGAGCTGGGTAAGACCGTAATCGCGATTACACATGATGATCAGTACTACGAGTTAGCAGATCATGTTATTTACATGGAAAACGGTCAGTCTATTCAGGCAAAACATTAAGATTAAATTATGCTAAGTCGATTTCTAGCTCTCTGTAAACGGGTAATAGGGTTTATCTTTTTCCCTCTGACTTGGTTGATTCGAACCATCACGGGTTGGATAGCCGGGAATTTTATTCTCCTGACATTCACAGCGATTCTGTTGTCAATAGCAATCGTGGTGTTGTGGAAGCGGGTTGTGATCGTTATCCCGGCTGGGTCTGTCGGAGTGATCTATCGACCGTTGGCTGGTGGTCTTGCGATGGACAAAATATTGAATGAAGGTCTCAATATTGTGTTTCCGCTAAACACCGTCACCGAGTATGACGCTCGCGTGCAGATGAAGCAGATTCAGATGGAAGTTTTGACAAAAGATCAACTTAGATCTGACATCAAAGTGTCGTTTCAATTTCAGATTAACAAGTATGCGTTGCCTTTACTGCATAAATATGTAGGGCCTGATTTCGTGACCAAGGTCGTGTTGCCTGAGGTCACCGGCAAGACTCGAGTGATGTTTGCAGAACTGACCTCACAAGAGGCCTTTACGAAACAACTCGAAAGGGTGGTGAACGAAATCGCGATCATGTCTGATCAGGTGATCTTAGAAAAGCTCGGACCTCCAGGTTTGGACTACGTCAGGCTCTTGAGAATTTCTGCTGTGCAGCTTGAGTCGATGGAGTTTCCGGCAGAGATACAGGCGGCGATTCGTAGCAAAATCGCAGAGTCACAGGCTGCAGAAGCCTATGTCTTTAAAGTGCAGGCTGCTCGTCTTGAGGCAGAGCGCAAAGAGGTTGAGGCTGGCGGTATTAAAAAATACCAAGATATCGTCAATGCAGGCTTAACAGATAACTATCTGAAGATTCGTGGGATTGAAGCCACACTCAAGTTGGCAGAGTCGAATAATTCAAAAGTCGTGATTTTTGGCTCTTCGCCCAATGGGTTGCCTATCGTCCTAAGTGGCGACACAGCTAACCCAAGCTCACCCGCACCGGCAATGCCAAGTGCGGGTGGCCCAGGACCGGGACCTGGGGGTCCTGGACCAGGTGGTCCGGGCGGGCTAGGCGGACCAGGGCAAGGCGGACCAGGGCAAGGTGGACCAGGACAAGGCGGACCAGGACAAGGCGGACCAGGACCAGGTGGACCAGGACCAGGTGGGCCAGGACAAGGTGGACCAGGGCAAGGTGGAGCGGCGTCTGGTGGTGCTGGACAGGGGCCTGGGCCTGGAGCAAACCGGGGTGGGCCGCCTCCGGGAGCGATGCCACCTGGTGCACCACAAAAATAGAAACGTTATCTATCGCCTGGATGGCAAGTTAGTCTTTAGGAGATCTACATGGAGTTAATGATTGCTTACCTGAGCCTCGCTGTGGTGGTGGCTTTGTGTGGACGAAAGTGTCGAGTTGGCTTTTGGGGGGTGTTGTTGTTTGCAGTCGTCGCGACACCTATTGTGGCTTTTTATGGTTTGTTGGGATTAAGACCGGCTGAAGCGAAGCCCCAAAGCACAAAGTTACGCGCTAAACGTTGGTGGAAGTTTAAAGAAGTGAGTTAGTGAGTTGCCAGATTTTGTTTTTTGTCTGTGGTTCTTTTACGTTTTATAAACAAAAATAGTCAATTAATTTAAGAGGCTTATATGTATCGGATGCTGAGGTTAGTCCCGCTTTTATTTATCGCTGTGCTGTCGGGTTGTGCAGGCCTGACTAATTCGACAAGTTTTCGCGAAATGTCTTCGGCCTATCGCGAGGTGCTCGAGCAATACGCGAATGACAATGTGCTGTTAAATATTGTTCGTTCGTCGCAATCAATGCCTGTCAGTTTCTTAGATATGCCTTCTGTGATGGGTTCTGGCGGTGTCAGTAATTCGGCTCAGGTGGGCCCATCGATTTACGGTGTGGCACCTGGTTCATCACTGGCAGGATTCTTCACCCCAGCCGGTGGTTCGGGTGTGAGTGCTGGTGTATCGCTTGCAGTGAATAACAGCTTTAATTTCACACAGTCGTCGCTCGACAACTCGAGTTTTATGGTTTCGTTTCTTTCTGATCTGAAGCCCGGCGCGATTGCAAGTTTGCTGAATTCTCAGACTGCAACACGTGACGTTTTGTTTTCGCTTGCGATCGAGTCGATCGAGGGTCAAGACGCCCAAGGAAAAACTGTAGCCAAGTTTTACAACGATCCTTACAGCCCAAAATTTATTGAGTTTCAGCGGACGTTGTACAACTTAGTGCGCGCGGGGATCTCTGTCGAGCAAACACAAACTATGATGCCTGTTTCGGCACCGATGGATGCAGAAACTGTCAACCGTAACCTGCAGGGTGTAGCCGCCGCGACTTCGATCCCGATGACTGCTTTGGTGCCAACAAAGTTGGCCGGTGGGCGTGACGGTTTTCAAGTGATGAGAATGATGCCACCTGAGGCGCGCATCTGCTTAGAGCAGAAGGCGGCAGATGAGCAGTTGTCGTTTAGGCTTGCACAGTCAGCCTATTGCAAGAGCTCTAAAGCTTCGAGCGGCGCGACCGATAAGTCCAAGCCAGAAGTGACTTTGATCATCAAACTGCGTTCTGTTCGTAACGTGTTTGAGTTCTTAGGAGCCTTGGTTAACATTCAAAATGGACCAGAGCCACGCCTGATTAAAGTGGTTGACTCTGGAAAACTAGCTGATAACGTAACCTTAGAGCAAATTTTGGCGCAGTCGAAGCCTTTGTTTGTTGTTAACAAAGGTACGACCTCTGGCGATCCGATGCTGAGCGTGACTTATCAAGGTGTGAAATACTCGGTGCCGAAAGATGAAGGCAATACAACGTACACTAATCAAGTCTTGGTGATGTTGTCGCAAATGTTGACCCTGACAAAAGTACCAGGTTCGATTCCTGTATCGCCGGCTGTGCTGATCAAATAAAGATGGTTTAGTTTGATTTGAACGTAAAAAAACTGACCCGCTGGGTCAGTTTTTTTTTGGTTCAGCCTGTGTTTTGGTCAGTGCAACCGGTTGTTTCAGGCCTCAAGGCTAAGCTTGATCGTGCAGACTTCAGTCTTTAAATGTTTGGGCAATTTGATTGCACGCGTCACGTTCATATAAAAAAGCGTCAACGATTAGCGGATCGAACTGTATCCCTTTTTTCTCTAGGATGAACTGAACGGCCTGCTCGTGTGTCCAGTTCTTTTTGTATACCCTTTCCGAGACTAGCGCGTCATAGACGTCGGCTAGCGCCATAATTCGGGCCTCTAAGGGGATCAGCTGCTGTTGTGTGCCCCTAGGGTAGCCCTCGCCATTCCACCATTCGTGATGTCCGCCTGCGATATTTTTTGCAACGGTCAGTAGGTGGTTCTGTTCTTTATCGTGCTTAGTCGCGGCCAGCGTATTTTCG
>CALCPT010000502.1 GCA_937897265.1 uncultured Alcaligenaceae bacterium | reverse complement strand
GCGTGACTGGAGTTCAGACGTGTGCTCTTCCGATCTATCACCCGCGCTCAAGGGCGGTCCTTCGGGGGAGTGCTTCCAGATAATTGTTTCGATCGTAGGTAGCTGTTTGCACGCGGCTTCGATGATCGCTCGCGCATCAACAAAATTTCCACGACGGCTAAAACCCGTCGAGGCAACGAGCATGCGGGCAGTACATGAGGATAAGCGAGCCACAATGGCGTCGACCCCAAAGCCGCTAAACAGCGGCACAACAATCGCACCGAGATACGACAGCCCAAGAAGCGTCACGTTAGCTTCGATACCATTTTCAATCAGCAGGCCGACACGATCACCTCGCTTCACACCTAGCGACGCCATGCCAGCAGCAAAATTTTGAACCCGTATTTTGAGCTCTGCGAAGGTGACGGTTTCAGCTGCTATCTGCTCACGTTCGGCTATTAGGGCTGGCTGCTGTGCGGTTGCTGGGTTGTCGGACCAGCGCAATACGGTATCCACCCAGTTGAGTTCGCCGCCCGTAAACCAGCGAGGAAACTCTGCACCGCTAGAGATGTCTACATACTGCTTGTAGTCTGTAGACCAGACGATGCCACAGAACGTGTTGACCTCTTTCCAGTATTGCGCTGGTTGCTCAATTGAAAAACGGTAGAAGGCTTCGTAATCGGTAAAGCCCAAACGCTTCATCAAACGCGCAATGTTTGAGTCTGTTAGATCTTCTGGGCGCGGTTGCCAAGCGGCTAGTTCATTGGTTGTCATGTTATCTGAGTGATTCAATTGATCGTGAGTCCACCATCAACTGTCAGAATGTGTCCTGTGGTCGACAAAGACTCGTCCGAGGCGAGGTATAACGCGGCATACGCAACATCTTTCGGTGGAACCACGCCAAACATTTGTCCAGATAAAAACTTCGAGGTGACACCGTCATCTTTTAGCAAGGTTAAAACGCGATCGGTTCCTGTTGCGCCGGGGGCAATGGCATTGATACGAACTTTTTGAGCAGCGTATTCAACCGCCATTGAGCGCGTCAGAGCGCTGATGGCTCCTTTTGCTGCTGTGTAGGCATCTTTTCTGTGTGTACCAATCAAGGCCACCACCGACGTCATGTTGATCACTGCACCACCGCCGCTTGCGATAATCGCGGGGATACCATGTTGACAACCGAGCCAGGTGCCAAATAAATCGAGCTGCATTTTTCGCCAAAATTCTTCGGTGGCTCCCTCGGTGACGGCGCCATCTTGTACGGTCGACCCGCCCGCATTGTTATGCAGAATATTTAATTTCCCGAAGGTGTCCACGCAACGTTTGACGGCGTTCTGGACTTGGTCTGATTGCGTCACATCGGCTTCTATAAACAAGCACTCTCCACCCTGCGCTTTAAGAAGCTTTGCGGTCTCAGCGCCGCCGGCAGGATTTTTATCGATGAATGCAACTTTTGCGCCCTCTTGTGAAAACAATAAGGCGGTTTCGCGGCCGATACCCGCACCCGCACCTGTGATGAGTGCTACTTTGCCAGCAAGTCGTCCCATGATGATCCTGTAAAAAATTAAATGCCCAAGTAGGCGCGTTGAACCTCTTGACTGTTTGCAAGGTCTTTTGCAAGCCCGTGCATTGTGATTTCACCGCGTTCAAGGATGTAGGCGTAATGCGAAATTTCTAGCGCGATTTCGGCGTTTTGTTCAACCAATAAAATAGTCATTCCCTTCTCATTGATTTCTTTGATTG
>CALCPT010000501.1 GCA_937897265.1 uncultured Alcaligenaceae bacterium | reverse complement strand
CCTGACAGGCTTAAAATGCCCGCTCTTTCATGGCTTGTTCTACGAAATTTGCTCAGGCTATCCCCAACCACTGCTGCCCCTATTTAACGTGACTACCCCTTTAACCGTTACTGATTTTGATTACGCGCTGCCGCCCGAGCTAATCGCCCAAACACCTGCTGCGACTCGTGCGGCGAGCCGTTTGCTGCATGTCGACCAGACCGAAAAGCTGCACGATCGGCAATTTACCGAGCTACTCAACCTGTTGCGACCCAACGATTTATTGGTCTTCAACGACACCCGCGTGATTAAAGCCCGTTTGTTTGGTCAAAAGACCACTGGCGGCAAGGTTGAAGTTTTAATTGAACGGGTCACCGCCGAGGATAGTGCCTTGGCGCATATTCGGTCGAGTAAGTCACCCACAGCGGGTAGTGTGTTGCGTCTGGCCGAGGCGTTCAATGCACAAGTACTCGGTCGTGAAAACGATTTGTTCATCTTGAAATTTGAACAGCCCATACTCGACTTGCTTGAGCAATTCGGCGCCACCCCTCTGCCGCCCTACATCACGCATCAGCCTGATGAGGCGGATGACCACCGCTACCAAACCATCTACGCTCGAGAGCCTGGCGCAGTCGCTGCGCCCACCGCGGGGCTGCATTTTGATCAAACCTTGTTTGAGCAACTCGACGCCGCGGGGATCCAGCGTGCCTTTGTGACACTGCACGTGGGCGCAGGTACCTTTCAACCGGTACGTGTACAGAGCCTCGCCGAGCACATCATGCACGCCGAGCGCTACACCGTGCCACAACAAACAATCGAAGCGATTGCCCGCACCCGAGCGTTAGGCGGTCGCGTGATCGCAGTCGGCACCACTAGCGTGCGTTCGCTTGAAGCTGCAGCAAAAGATAATCCACACCTTGCCGCTAAGTTTTTGGCCAGCAACCTACTGACGCAGGCGTGCGCAGAAGACGAACATGCTCCAAGCGCTCAAAGCGGTGACACTCGGCTATTTATTACTCCAGGCTTTGACTACCAAGTCGTCGACGCAATGATTACAAATTTTCATCTGCCCCAATCCACTTTGCTTATGTTGGTGGCCGCCTTCATCGGCTTAGATCAGATGCGCCACGCTTATCAACATGCCATCGAACAGCGCTATCGCTTCTTTAGCTACGGCGACGCCATGTTTCTTGAACGGAATCCTCAATTGTGACGACCTCTAGCACCACCTCTCAGGCCAACGAGTCAGCCCAAGGCGCCCCCAACGGCCTGAGTTTTGAATTACTGGCCACTGATGGCCTGGCGCGACGCGGGCGCATGACTCTCAATCATGGTGTCGTCGAGACCCCTATCTTTATGCCCGTTGGCACCTACGGCACTGTCAAAGCGATGATGCCGCACGAACTCTCTGAAGTGGGCTCGCAAATCGTGTTGGGCAATACCTTTCATTTATGGCTGCGTCCTGGAACCGAAGTGATCGCCAAACATGGTGGCTTACATGGTTTCATGCAATGGCATAAGCCCTTGTTGACCGACTCGGGTGGCTTTCAAGTATTCAGCCTTCAAGGGATGCGCAAAATTACTGAAGAGGGGGTCAAGTTTGCCTCTCCAATCGACGGCGCACGCTTATTCTTAACCCCGGAAGAGTCGATGCGCATTCAGACCGAACTCAATTCAGATATCGCAATGGTGTTTGATGAGTGCACTCCCTACATGATCAACGACCGACCCGCCACAGCCGAAGAGGCGGCCGTATCGATGCGCATGTCCTTGCGCTGGGCCAGACGTTCGCGCGAAAGTTTTGACGCACTACACAACCCCAATGCGCTATTTGGCATCGTTCAAGGCGGGATGTTCGAAACCTTACGCGACGAATCACTCGCGGGCTTACAAGACATTGGTTTCCATGGCTATGCGATCGGGGGGTTGTCTGTCGGCGAACCGAAAGAAGACATGATGCGAATCCTCGCGCACGTTGCGCCGCGCCTACCAGCCAACTCGCCACGCTACTTAATGGGCGTCGGCACCCCCGAAGATCTGGTGCAAGGCGTTGCCCAAGGCATCGACATGTTCGATTGCGTGATGCCGACCCGCAATGCCCGTAACGGCTGGCTGTTCACACGGTTTGGCGACGTCAAAATCCGTAACGCACAATACCGCGACAACACGTCGCCTCTCGACCCCAGTTGCAGTTGCCACACCTGCAAGAATTTTTCACTGTCTTACCTGCATCACCTGCAAAAATCGAACGAAATCACAGGTTCACGTCTAAATACGGTCCATAACCTTCATTTTTACCTGACAATTATGGCCGAAATGCGCCAAGCCATAGAGAATGGCAACTTTCAAGCTTGGCGAGCTCAGTTTGCAAGAGATCGCGCCGCCAAGTCGGTACAATAGCCAGCGTTTCACATTTACCCAAAGGAGACCTTAATGTCTGCTCAAGCAATTTCCAGCCTCGTGCTGGCCCAAGCCGCTGATACTGCCAGCTCGTTAATGGGTATGGCCCCAATCGTTTTGATGTTCGTGGTGCTGTACTTTTTGATGATTCGCCCACAAATGAAACGTCAAAAAGAACACAAGGCTCTGTTGGCTGCACTGGCAAAGGGCGACGAAGTCATTTGCGCTGGCGGCTTGCTTGGTAAGGTCAGCAAAGTCAGTGACAGCTACGTCACCATCGAAATCTCTGAGCACGGCACCACGCCCATTGAGGTCGTGATGCAAAAAGCGTCTGTAGCAACAGTGTTGCCCAAAGGCACAATCAAAGCGCTGTAAGGCTTTGGTTCAACACCCCGTCGCATGTTGCGCCGGGGTCAAACTCTTACTGATCCCCGTCGGCAATGAACCGCTACCCTATTTGGAAATACCTGACGGTGCTGGTCGCGGTTGTGATCGGCCTGCTCTATACCCTGCCTAATCTGTACGGCGAGTCTCCTGCTGTACAAATTTCAAGTGCAAAAACGACTCTTAAACTTGATGCGGGGATGCTTGATCGCGCCCAAGACATCTTGAAAAAAGCTGGCGTAGCAAGCACGGGCGCCACCTTCGAACAAAATGGCCCGGTTGGTACGGTGCGCGTACGTTTCGCCAATACAGATCAGCAAATTCTGGCGCGCGATACGATTGAAAAAGCACTGAATCCAAACCCTGCCGAGCCCACTTACACCGTGGCATTAAACCTGCTACCCGCCTCACCCAGCTGGCTGAGCGCCATCGGTGCCCACCCCATGTACTTGGGGCTTGACCTGCGTGGCGGTGTTCACTTTTTACTGCAAGTGGATATGCAAGGGGCGCTCACCGCCCGCTACGACTCGCTTGTGACCGATCTTCGCGCGGCATTGCGTGATCAAAAAATTGAAAATTCCGGCATTGAGCGCAGTGCCATGTCGGTCGTGTTGTCGTTTTCAAGCGCAGCGAACCGCGACCGTGCGATTAGCGCCCTGCGTACGCGTAACCCCGATCTGCAGATGGTTGAACGCACAGAGGCCTCCCGCCTACAAATCGTTGCGACCCTTAGCCAAACTGCAATCACCGCGGTTCAGGCCAATGCGCTCAAACAAAACATCACCACACTGCACAACCGTATCAATGAGCTGGGCGTTGCAGAACCAGTGATCCAGCAGCAAGGCGCTGATCGCATTGTTGTGCAGCTGCCAGGCGTACAAGACGTGGCGAAAGCCAAAGACATTTTGGGTCGTACCGCCACGCTCGAAATTCGCATGGTTGACGACTCACCAGCCGCACAAAGCGCCTTGGCTGCGGGCACAGTCCCCTTTGGCCTTGAGCGCTATCAAGATCGCGATGGTCGCCCCTTGCTGGTGCCATTCACCAAGGATGCCGTGCCAGTGGTCGATATCGCCGCCCTGCGTTCGCATGGTCTTGCCGCGAATGGCAAGGTTTCGGTCCGAATCCTGGGCGACGGGGAACTCACGAAGAAGCTCGTGGTTCACGCCAATCATTTTTCGCGAAGTGCTGAAGCAGCGATTCTCGCACGCGGTGGTCGTGCGGAG
>CALCPT010000500.1 GCA_937897265.1 uncultured Alcaligenaceae bacterium | reverse complement strand
CTGCCGATGTCAAGCCGCACGCGTATCGCCGTCTGCCCATCTGAAGTCGTTATTCAAAATCGCTGAGCGCGCCTATTGGGCAAAGCGTCGCGACTTCTCTGTTCAAGACGTAGAATCTCGCAAAAGCTGTCATGCAGCGCTGCTCGGAATCACTACCGCTTCCCAAAACGCCGCACGCTGATGCACACTATTCTATAGTACGATCTAGCTAGAGTCAGAGCATAAACTTTCTATTCAAGGACTTTTTTCTATGTACCGCGAAGCCGTAAGTTCACTCGCAATCCTAAGCCCTGAGGCAGCCAAAGAGACAGTCGATAAAATCCTAGCTCTTGATCAGCATTGGGTTTGCCCGAACAATGATTATTTCTTTACGGTCGGCGCCTTTAGTGCACGAGAATTCTTTGACAAAGATGGCCCAGTCTCACCCGATCGACATGATGTCTATGACCGATACAACGACGTTTGCGCTACGCTCAATCCAGTGCTAATGGCAAACTTTAAAGACATGTACGAGAGCGTTCGTAAAGGGCTAGAAGACGCGTTAGGTACCAAGGTTTTATACGCGAACGAACACATTGGATTGCCTGGGTTTCAAATACTAGGCCCAAACCCTACGCAAAAATTTTTGCCTCAAGAGGTTGCTGAGCAACTAGAGAAATTAGACGGATGGTCTGCGTTTCATATCGACACACCATACATGCCTCACGCTTCTTTCTGGCAACGCTTTCAAAGTGTCGATTTCAATAACGCGCTTACCTTCACCTTATCTCTGCAACTTCCGCAGTCAGGTTCTGGATTGGATGTTTGGAAAAATCCTGGAGATACTGAGGCGGGCGTAAAATTCAATGGCATTCCAACCTCTGAACACCCAACGCTAATTACAGACCACGAGTTTGTCCCCTATAAAACCGGTTTCCTTACCTACTTTACTGGCCATATGGTTCATCGCGTCGCAGGTAGACATCGTCTGCTTCGCGACGATAGAAGAATCACACTACAGGGCCACGGCGTGAAGTGTGATGGTGTCTGGTATTTGTACAACTGAAGCGTATTTAATTCGCTTTGACTTGATACCGCTCGTAGCTATCTACAATTGCGCGAGCAGCGTTCTTGTCAGTGACCTTTAAATTATTCTCTTTCAACTTCAAATCAAATGTGATCGATATACGCACGTCGTTTGAATTATTTTTTTGTACTTCGTGCATCACATAGGCAGGAAAAAATACTAAGTTGCCCTCTTTGGGCGGGACTCTAACAAGCTTGGCCTTCCCGTTGATTGGATCAATTGCCATCTCTTGCGTATCCAAAAACGCAAAATCCCCGCTATTTTCAGGAATAGAAATATAGTAAGTACCAGTGAGGATCGCGTTAGGATGAGTGTGCATCATATAGAACTCACCAGGCGGCATGATCGTGATCCAAGCCGAACACATTTCGAACACAAGTTCACTGATCGACGTCGGACGACTGACGTTCTCAAAGTCTGCAACGGCATCACCGACAGAGGACATGATGACATTTTGTAAATGCTTGAAGGTAGGCGAATCGTAGGCAATCAAATCAGATTTCACCGAGGCGCCGGTATCAATATCTTTATAAAATTGAAAAACCTCTTCGAATAATTTACGGTTGAATTCAGCATCAAGATCGGTCTCAACAAGCCAGAAGGGTGACAAACACCACTTGTTTGCTAGCCGAGTATCTACGGCTCTTAGCAAATTTTTATTTTTTTGCTGATTGCTCGAAATCATTTGAGTGCAGTCCTTTTAGGTGTTGCTCGACACATCGCTGGTTTGGCCTTTGCTTCGCGTCAAGATTTTATACAAATTTCTTTTACGCAAATAAATTTTAAAGCGATGGCTATTTCTAGTCTAGCACTTTCTGTATAGCGCGCTAGCGCGGTGCAAGACGCGACAACCCCTACACTCACTTGCTTGAGTCGTCATTCTTATCGCTTACGTTGCATACAAAAATGTATCGCATGATCAATACAAAACTTTCGCATTCACATGCTCTCTTGCTGGCCTTTTTACTGAATCCTTCCATAAAAACGTGTCACGCAAAAAATACGATACATTTGCTCTCACTTCCTCTCATAAAGCTTGTTCTAGCTGAATCTATTCATCAAAACGGCTGAATAAAAATACTGCTCTGAGGGACAATTCAGGTAACAACCAACCCAACCAGTGAATTGGCGAACATCGTCATTGCGCCCAGCAACGCCTGAGCCTTAGGAATTTATATGAGCACATTAGAGGCCCCAATCGCCTTAACAATCGGTGTAGTGATCTTGGCATCTTTGGCTTTGCACAGACTCGCTCGAGCTTTCGGACAGCCACCGCTGGTCGGTGACATGTGTGCAGGTCTCTTGATTGGCGTTGTATTGAATTTCATAGGAAAGGCTTTCGAGAACACGTCTAGCACTCTTGCAAATTCGACAGCCCATTCGCTCGTGCATCTCGGAGAAATTGGTCTGATCTTCTTGGTGGTAAACGCCCTCTTTCATGCGCCAAGAGGCAACACAGAAACTAGCGGGGGTGCCTCGGATTCAAAAGCGGTTCTGTTAATCACTTTGACGAACTGTGTACCGCCATTTCTGGTTGGAGGATGGATTGCTCTTCAATATGCTTCGGCGCACGACCTACCCGCCAGCCCGGCCTTCTTGATACTGATCGGCGTCTCGATGAGCATTAGCGCTGTGCCCGTGCTAGCGGGGATTCTGATAGAGCTCGGACTCCAATCTTCACGGGTTGGCGGCCTCGCTTTTCGAGCGGCCTGCTGGTCTGACGTGATCGGCTGGACACTGGTAGGCTTGGCCCTCTCGTTACACCAAAATGCCAACTCTAGTAATTTCATTTGGACATGTTTGGTTCTGGTCATCACTATTTTTGCGATCTTAAAGACCATCAAATATCTGCTTGTCCGCCACCAGCCAGGCCAAACTGTCACAAACCAAGTCATCTTGATTGCCTTGCTCATCGCTGCAGGACTCACTCAACTCGCCTCGTTGCATGTGGTATTCGGTGCATTTCTTGTCGGCACCGTGTTTGCCTCGAACGACACAATTCGACAGGGCTGGCTAAGCGCAACGAGCTGGATTACTGATCGATTTTTTTGTCCACTTTTCTTCGCCATTGCGGGCATGAAACTGCTCTCCTCCGACGAATTCGCAATGAGTGAATTAGGCTGGGGCTTTGCTTTTCTGGTCGTGTGCGTAGGGACTAAACTCCTCCCTCTTTACATCACAGGACGATGGGTTGGACTGTCTAAACCTGAAAGTCAGTTGCTAGGTCTGATGCTGAACACCAGAGGCCTGATGGAGCTTGTGGTTTTGTCGGTCGGTCTCAGTTCAGGCATTTTTTCGCCGCTACAGTACTCAATTTTCGTGGTCGTGACGGCCGTGACAACGTTAATGTCAACGCCTTTGTGCCGCTTGGTGCAACGCCGTCTCTAAGGGTAAATCTGGTGTTGGCGCCTTAAAATCCAAACCTCTCAAAAGCTATTATTTCGCAATTGAGTAGAGTGATAAATTTTGATCGATATGGCAAAATCCAAAGGGTAAAAATCTACGGACACCATGATGAAAAGCTTAGATGAGATCGTTATTGTTGGCGGTGGTTCTGCCGCATGGCTTGCGGCCGCCCTCCTTGCTCACAATACCCCTGAGTTGAAGATCACTGTCATTGACAAAGAGGTCGGAACGCCAGTAGGTGTGGGTGAAGGTACTCTTTTAAATTTTGAAATCTACCTCAAGCGCTGTGGTTTTTCAGTTGATGAGTGGTTTACAGAAGTTGATGCGACTTATAAAACCGCCATTTTATTCCCCAATTGGGATAAAGAAGGTAACGACATTTGGCATCCCTTTTTTGAGCCAAGAAGTGTGGCTGACGGAATGCCTCAGGTTGACGCCTGGACGAACTGCCAACAGCACGACTTCAGAGAGTATGGCAGCCAGTTTTACGACTGTAACGTAACCCAAGATCGCGTTGACTTGAATCAACCGTTGGGCTACCACGTTGATGCAAGCAAGCTGGTTGTGTTCATTAAAAGAAAACTCAAAGATAAGGTAACGTTTATCCAATCTGAGATGGTCTCTATCAATCGCGATAGTAATCAATACGTGAAGAGTTTGGTTTTGAAGAACGGCCAGACCGTCACTGGCGACTTATTCATTGATTGCACCGGTTTCAAATCTTTGTTGAATCAGGCGCCTAAACGTGTCAATCTTGATTCTCGCTTGTTTTGTGACACCGCAATTGCTGGGCATGTGCCATACATCGATCGCGAAAAAGAGATGCATCCGTACGTTCGTTCTGAGGCGGTCGATCATGGCTGGGTCTGGAACATTCCGGTT
>CALCPT010000499.1 GCA_937897265.1 uncultured Alcaligenaceae bacterium | reverse complement strand
GTCTGCGGGCGTTTCCGTTTCCAGCGTCAGTCGAAGCATTCATCGCCGAACACGATCAGGTCTATGTCGTCGAACAAAACCGGGACGCACAAATGCATTCTCTGTTAGTCAACGAGCTGTCAATCGACCCTGCCAAGATGATTAAAGTCCTTCACTACGATGGCACACCGATTACGGCTCGTTTCATCACTGACTATATTCGTAAACACCTGAACCCAAGTGCCTCACCCGTGTCAACAACCAACAAGCAAAAGGAAGTGGCATGACTTTCATCACTAAGCCCGCCCTACATCACCCTAGCCTTGTCCAAAATAAAGTTGGCTACACGCGCCGCGATTACGAGGGACGTGTCTCGACACTCTGCGCAGGCTGTGGCCACGATTCAATTTCAGCGGCGATCGTACAAGCTTGTTGGGAGCTCGACATCGAGCCACATCGCGTAGCGAAACTGTCTGGCATTGGTTGCAGTTCAAAGACCCCTGACTACTTTTTGGGCGCCTCACACGGCTTTAATACCGTTCATGGTCGTATGCCCTCAGTTTTGACCGGCGCAAATCTTGCTAACCGTGAACTGATTTATTTAGGGGTGTCTGGCGATGGTGATTCAGCCTCAATTGGCTTAGGTCAATTTGCGAATGCGATGCGTCGCGGCGTCAGCATGGCCTACATTGTCGAAAATAATGGCGTTTATGGTTTAACAAAAGGCCAATTTTCAGCCACCGCTGATCGTGGCTCAAAAAGCAAAAAGGGTGTTGTCAACAATGACAGCCCGATCGACCTGGTAGGGCTCGCCTTACAACTCGGTGCGACCTACGTTGGCCGCAGTTTCTCGGGCGATAAAGAGCAACTGGTGCCGTTGATCAAGGGTGCGATTGGCCACGGTGGCGCGGCCTTCATTGATGTGATCAGTCCCTGCATCGCGTTCAACAACCATAGCGGCAGCACCAAGAGCTACGACTACGTGCGCGAACACAACGAAGCGGTCAGTCGCATCGACTTCTTCACCTCGCGCGACGAAATCACAACGCAATATGAACCCGGGCAGGTCGTTGAGGTCGAACAGCACGATGGCAAGACACTTCGTCTGCGTAAACTGCACAACGACTATGATCCCTCAGACCGTTATGGCGCGCTCAGCTATATCAACGAACAGCAAGCGCGCGGCGAAATTGTGACTGGCTTGTTGTACTTGGATCCTGATGCAACCGACCTACATGCTGCGCTCAATACTAGCGACACGCCTTTAGCAGCGTTTGATTCTAAGCAGCTTTGCCCTGGTTCAGAGGCGTTGAAAAAGCTGAACGCATCGCTGAGTTAGGATGACTCGCCTTTGACAAAAACTCAATGGGGTGTTGCATTGAGATGACGTACTGAGCACTATAACGAACGCCCACAGCGAGAAGCACTCTGTGGGCGTTTTTTTCGCTAGACCGATACCTGCGATGAGCGGAGTGAACCGACATCAAGAAATCGTTTACTACTTCTTGGTAATCTTCAGCGGGCAAGTGCTAAATCCAAACAACTTATACGCCCCACAAAAGCTGAACACGCCAGTGGCTAACACCACGACCCCCAGCCAGCCCCAAGGCCCGATCTTGCCACTCGCCGCTAAGATAATCAACAACAAACCAACAGCAATACGCAAGACTCGATCGATCCCACCAACGTTCTGTTTCATGAGCTTTCCTTTCTTTGGCAACCACGGTTGAACAACAAGAGCAGTACATCTTTCAAACTACGTTCAAAAACATTTTTGCAACAGAAAAACTTGTAACGGCCCTTAAAAAAATCTTGCCACAGGGCAATAGTTAAAGCGTGTTCAAAGGGATCTTGACATAGGCCACGCCATTACTCTCTTTCGGTGGCAGCTCACCGGCCCGAATATTGATCTGTACTGCCGGTAAGATCAACACTGGCATCTCAAGCGTTGCGTCGCGCTTGTTGCGCAGCTCAACAAACTGCGCTTCAGTGACACCCTCATGCACGTGAATATTGTGGGCACGCTGTTCAGCAACCGTCGTTTCAAACTGAATCGCACGATCGGTGGGCGGATAGTCGTGACACATAAATAAGCGCGTCTCGGGTGGCAGGCTCAATAATTTTTTGACCGAGTGATACAGGGTAGCTGCATCGCCACCAGGAAAATCACAGCGCGCTGTTCCTACATCAGGCATAAACATCGTATCGCCCACAAAGACGGCGTCGCCAAACTGATAAGCAACACAAGCGGGTGTATGGCCTGGCACGAAAAGTGTATGCCCCACAAGCTGGCCCACTTCAATTTGAGCGCCGTCAGCTAGCAATACATCAAACTGCGAACCATCTTGTTTGAAAGACGGCTCAAGATTAAAGATGCCAGCAAATACGGTTTGCACACCCGTGATGTGCTCTCCAATCGCCAGTTTGCCACCCAACGCTTGCTTGAGGTACGACCCTGCAGAGAGGTGATCCGCATGGGCATGCGTCTCTAAAATCCATTGCACGGTCAAGTTTTGCTCGCGCACAAAAGCAACGACCTTATCGGCACTCGCATGACTGGTTCGACCTGATTTTGGATCGTAATCCAGCACGGGATCAATAATGGCGCACGCAGATCCAGACTTTTCGTAGACCACATAGGTCACTGTCCACGTTTTGGGATCAAAAATACCGTGCACGATTGGTGTGACTGACGTCACTGCTTGCTGTCCCATGAGCTTTCCTTAAAAACATTGCAAAGTTAGTTTGTACCGTGATAATATATCATTTAATAAATTATATATAGATATTTTATTATGACAATACTTGATGTATCGCAACAGTTATCGCCCCCGACCGAGGCCATCGAATTAGAGGTCATGCAAGCCTCCGCTGCTCAGGCCTGCCGTTTTTTGAAGGTCTTGGCGAATCCAGATCGGCTCTTGATCCTCTGTCAACTGGCGCAAGGCGAAAGGCGAGTCGGTGAACTCGAAGAGTTACTCGGCATCGTGCAACCCACTCTTTCACAGCAGTTGACGGTCTTGCGTGAAGAGCAACTCGTGAGCACCCGGCGCGAAGGAAAAAATATTTACTACCAATTCTCTAGTCCACCGGCCATGGCCGTTATGAAAGTTCTTTACGCAGAGTTCTGCAATCACTCAGAGGTTCATCCATGACAATCGACTGGTCACACTTCACACCCTGGGCTTCGCTTTCAGGCGGGGTCTTACTTGGGCTCGCTTCAGCCTTGTTTATCCTGCTGAACGGTCGCATTCTGGGCATCAGCGGCATCCTTGGTGGCTTAATCCCACCCAAGCGTCACGACACACTTTGGCGCCTTGCTTTTTTTGCTGGTCTCTTTGCCTCGCCTTGGGTGTTTATGGCCTTAGCTCCCACTAGCATGCTCACGCCCCCCCGCATCGATGCTGACACGATCTTGCTAATCATCGCGGGTCT
>CALCPT010000498.1 GCA_937897265.1 uncultured Alcaligenaceae bacterium | reverse complement strand
GCATGGCCGCCTCAACACCAGACAAACAGCCCAGAATCATGGCTGGATTTAAATCACCCAAGTGACCAATCCTGAAGACTCGGCCTGCAAATGGACCTAACCCCCCAGCAATCAGCAATTGATATTTTTCGCGCGCAGTACTTCGGATCAACTCGGGATCAATGCCTTGACTGACCAGCACCGCGGTCACCGAAGCAGAGCGCGCCTCAGGCACTTGACATAAAAATTGCACCTGCCCAGCTTCAGACCACGCTTGCACTGCCGCGTGCACAGCACCGGCAAGGCGTTGATGACGTGCATGCACTTGAGTCACGCCCTCTTGCTCGATCAAACCGAAGGCAGCTTCGAGACCAAACAATAGGTTTTGTGGCGCTGTGCCGCAAAACCGACTGTATGAGGGCCCCTTGCGACGGCGCATCCAATCCCAATAAAAGCGTGGTGCGGGGTTATTGGCACAGACTTGCATCGCGCGTTGGTCTGCGGCACAGAACCCAACCCCTGGTGGACACATCAACCCTTTTTGCGAGGCGCCAATCACAGCGTTTACGCCCCATTGATCCATATAAAAAGGAATCGCCCCCAACGAAGCCACGACGTCAACCACAAACAAAGCGGGGTGCTTCGCCTGATCGATGGCGCGACGAATCGCGGGCATATCACTTGTCGTACTACTCGCGGTGTCGGTGTGCACGGCAAAGACCGCAACAATTTCGTGCTTCGTATCTTCGCGCAGGGCTTGCTCGACCACCGCAGGGTCAATGGGCTGACCCTCGATATAAGGCGTACGTACAATGACCGCGCCCATTGCCTCAGCCATGAGCGCCCATGAATCAGAAAAATGGCCAGTGCCAGGAATCAACACTTTTTGACCAGGGGCCAGTAAATTCACGATCATGGCTTCCCAGACGCCATGACCATTTGCTGCATATAAAAATATGTCTGCGCTTGCCGTATTCAGTAAGCGTTGCAAGCCTCGTTCGCATGCGTCAACACAGGCGTCAACGCGAGGGTCGCCCATATCGATCGGTTGCCTAGTGAGTGCATCGAGGACGGCTTTGGGAACGTTAGAGGGCCCAGGCGAGTGCAACAAACGGATACCAGGAAAATAAGGAAACGACGCAGCAGACGAATTCATGACAATCCTTTAGGGAGACCGCAATAGTTTAACCCGCCATACCCGCGCGCGTAGTTCACCGTATCGACAGTTTTGCCAGCAATGCCCAAACTGCGCCACATGCGAATATCGACCAAATACTCGAAGCAACGTGGCGCCAGCGCCCTTGAGGCAAGCTTGGCCCTTCTGCCGGTTTTATTAGTGTGCTTGTTAGGCATCGAGCTCGTACACGCCCACCAGAGCAAGCAGCTTGTCAGCCTGGCCTTACAAGAGGCAGGCCGCAGGGCAAGCATCACCCTAGCCGATCACCACACAGTCAACCAAGCCTTTGCGCAGGCGCTGGCGCCGCTCTTTACGCCTGCTGGTCAACACGCTGACGCGCTAGCCAGGCTCGAGGCCACCTTGGCGCGCCATGAGCGACTCTACGCCTTACCGCTTTGGCAACTCGAGCTCACTGAGCTTAGCCGCCAAAGCGTGCCCCCATACGGCCATCGAGCCCTTCAATTAGATTTGCTTTACCTGCACGAACCAAGGCAAGCGTGGCTGCGTCAGGCACTACGACAAAGTGCACGGTGGCTCAGTGCAGTGCCCACGGAGCTCACAGTCAAGGCTCGACAACAAGGCTTAGTCGCAATACCACTGCGCCGCAGGGTGGCGCTTCACGCCGGTGAGGTGAGGCTCGGAAAAGAAGAGGTGATTGACGGTGCCAGACAAACGCCTGTGCAAGCGCTCAACGTACGGCAGACGTTCGCCACAACGAGGCTTGAGTCAAGGCCCAACGCCAGGCTCTACTCGCTCAAAGAAGACCTTGACCCAGCCAAGACCGCGAATTCGAGCTCTCTGCGGCGAGAGTTAGAAAAGGACAATCTGTGCGGGGTCTTGCTATGCTGCGCGCATTAACGAGCTCACGCGACCAAAAGCGCGAGTTACCGCGTGGAGGTCGTGGGCTTGGCGTTTGAAGCCGGCGCGGGAGCGCGTTGGGGCTTGGTTGAAGGCTTGAGCTCGGGTGGTTTCACATCAGGCGGCAACACCTGCACAAACAACTCGCCTTGCCGCATCATGCCAAGCTCGGCCCGAGCACGCTCTTCAGCCGCCTCAGTACCCGTTCGCAAATCATCCACCTCGGCTAACAGGGCGACATTACGCGCACGCAGGCCATCATTGATTGCGCGTTGGGTGGCTACGTGCTCTTGCATATCCCAGACAGACAGCCAACCACCCCGACCCATCCACAAAGGATATTGGATCAGACCAGCGAGCGCGACCAGCACCAACAGCAAAAGACGCATACCACCTCGCGCATGCCAAAAGGGCTAAAAACGCCCCTCAGACAAGCCATTCGCGCAACATTTAGCGCAGGTTGTAAAAAGCCTCAAGACCAGGATAAGTGGCCACTTCGGCGAGTTCTTCTTCGATTCTGAGTAGCTGATTATACTTAGCCATGCGATCTGAGCGTGACAACGAGCCCGTTTTGATCTGCATCGCATTTGTCGCGACGGCGATATCGGCAATCGTTGAGTCTTCGGTTTCGCCAGAGCGATGTGAAACGACCGCAGTATACCCAGCACGTTTAGCCATTTCAATGGCGGCAAAGGTTTCGGTCAAGGTACCAATCTGGTTAATTTTGATCAGAATCGAGTTTGCGACGCCGCGCTCGATACCCTGCTTCAAGATCTTGGTGTTTGTCACAAACAAATCATCACCGACCAACTGAATTTTGCGGCCAAGCTGCTCGGTCAGGTGCTTCCAGCCATCCCAGTCATTTTCGGCCATGCCGTCTTCGATCGTGATAATTGGGTACTTATCACACCAAGTCGCTAACAGATTAGTCAGTTCTTTTGAGGTCAAAGAAATACCACCCTCTCCATGAAGAGTGTATTTGCCGTCGCGATAAAACTCAGACGCTGCGCAGTCAAGCCCCAAGGCGATTTGTGTACCCGGCTCGTACCCTGCCTGTTCGATTGCGCGCAAAATCATTTGAATAGCGGCTTCGTGATTGGGCACGTTGGGCGCAAAACCGCCTTCGTCACCCACCGTGGTGGCCAACGCATTCAACCTCAGGTATCAGGGGCGAAGCATCACGCCCCACACTGCGCGCAATTGGCTTTTGGGAAAAGTGATGCCGACGCAAGACAAATTGCGCGTTTTGGCAGATTGGTTGCAAGTCAGCCCTGATGAACTGCGATTTGGACGTCCCCTTGGTAAGCCCGATGTCTTAGAAATGATTGAAGGTCAGATGGAGATGGGGCTGGCTGATCGTGAAATGCTGGGCCGCTATTTAACCTTGTCGCATGCGGAGC
>CALCPT010000497.1 GCA_937897265.1 uncultured Alcaligenaceae bacterium | reverse complement strand
GGTGCAGGCGACCCGCGCGAATAAGCGGCAAAGCAGTCGAACTATCTAAAAACATATAGTCAATTTGGCCACCCATCAAATCATTTACGGCCTGCGGGTTACTCTTATAAGGCACAGATGTGACCTGAATATTTGCCATCTGCTTAAGCAACTCTGAGCCGACCAGGCTCGACGAACTCCCACTGCCAAAATTTAGCTTTCCTGGGATCGCGCGGGCGGTCTGAATCAAGTCTTCGACCGTTTTTATCTTTGACGAAGCATTGACCACTAAAAACATACTGCCACGCCCGATTAACCCGATCGGTTGAAAATCTTTCACTGGATCGTAGGGCAGCTTTTTGTATAAATGCTGGTTCGCGACCTGAGTCGTATTGGTTGTGAGCAATAGCGTGTAGCCATTGGGTTTTGCCTGCGCCACATACTGCGCAGCTAAGATGCCATTTGCACCACCACGATTATCGATCACAATGGTTGCGCCAAACTCTTCTGTCAGCGACTGAGCCATCGCTCGAGCGGTTTGATCTGTGCCGCTGCCCGCCGCAAACGGTACAACGATAGTAATTGGTGCTGTCGGAAACTCAACCGCTAAAGCGTAAGCAAGCCAGGCGTTTACCAACCACAGGCACACACCTAAAAACGATTGTCTGTCACGAACGTTCAAGATATTGCCCCCGTGTGCTTATCGTTATTTTTGCCATGTCGAGCAGACGATGGCGTTCGTCTTATATTAGCGGAAGCGTTTGCCCTGCGTTCATCTGTGCAGTGCAGCATGAACGACTTTAATGTCGATTGCACATGTGTTAAACAGTGATTAGCATTGAGCAATGCCATCTATAAAATTAGCGCCGCAAGACGGCCGCAGGAGACAACATGCACAGCGTCACCACCTTTAATCGTTCAGAGGGCGACCTCGGCAATATTGTTGCGTTAGAGCACGTGAATCTAGAGATTCCGGATCAATCGCTTGCCACAATTTTTTACTCAATGGGCATGGGCTTTACCCGCGACCCTTATTTGATGACTGGCGTCACAAATATGTGGATGAATTTAGGCCGCAACCAGTTTCATCTGCCCACTGGCAAGCCTATGGTGCTACGTGGCAATATTATGATTGTGACGCCGAGTCGCTCGGCGTTGCTTGAGCGGCTTACCTCAGTCCAAGAGTTATTGAAAGGAACTGAGTTTAGTTTTAGCGAACACGCCGACCATGTGTTAGTGACGTGCCCCTGGGGTAATCGCTTAAAGTGCTACGAGCCTGCCCCGGAGTTTGGTCCAATCAGCCTAGGTATGCCCTGCATTGAAATGCTAGTCGATCACGGCAGCGCCGAACCGATTGCGCGTTTTTACCGCGAAATCATGAACGCCAAGGCAGTGACCGGTAAAGATGACGGTGGCGTATATGCGCGGGTCTCGGTCGGGCCAAGTCAGGCCTTGATTTACCGCGAGGCAGACAGCACCGACAAGCGTCCTTACGACAACCATCACTTGCAAATTTACATTGCGGACTTTTCGGGTCCCTACAACAACCTAAAGGCTCGCAATTTGATTTCACGCGAAGATAGCGTGCATCAATACCGCTTTAAAGATGTGATCGATCTTGACACCGGCAAAGTCCTGCATCACATCGAACATGAAATTCGCAGTCTCATGCATCCGTTGTATGCGCGTCCTCTAATCAATCGCAACGCAGAACAAAACATTCGAAACTTTGTGCCAGGCCAAGAGGCTTACGTTTGGACCCTGCCTTAAGCCGTTCTGCATGACAAAAAACAAGACATCAAAATAATAAATATCAGTGAGAGACAATCTTGAAAAAAATATCAGCACTGCAAAATCGATTTCACGCGGCGCTCAGCGGTCTGTTCGCGGCGCTCTGCCTGAGCACCGCAGTCCCCACGAGTACTGCGGCCGAGTGGCCTGAGCGTCCTGTCAAAATCATCAGTCCGTATCTCGCGGGTGGTGGACTCGACATTTGGGTCAGACCAATCGCAAACTTACTCACACAGCAGCTGGGCCAAAGTTTTGTAGTTGAAAACAAAGCTGGTGCTAATGGTGCTATTGGTACAACCCTCGGTGCACGATCGGTGCCAGACGGTTACACCATTATGGCGGGTACAACAGGTTCGCTCGCGATGAACGCCGCACTTAAAACCAACCTGCCTTACGACCCCATTAAAGACTTCGCGCCAGTCACCATCGTTGCTGAAGCCGCTTTTTTAATGACCGCGTCGCCCAGCTCAAACATCAAGAGTTTAAAAGACGTCATTGAGCGTTCAAAAAAAGATCCTGGTAGCGTGACCTATGCGTCTTTTGGCATCGGAAGCTCTGCCCATCTCGCCGCTGAGCTCTTTAGCTCAGAAGCTGGAATCAAAATGACCCACGTGCCTTACCAAGGCAGCGCCCAGGCGATTCAAGACGTGATGGCGGGCAACGTCATGGTCATGTTCGACTCACTGTCAGATCGCCTTGGCGGCGTATTCGACAAGCTGCGCGGGCGTGGTGCGCTCAAGGAACAGGACGTCCGCGATGCCATGCGCGAAGTGCGAATCGCGCTGCTCGAAGCAGATGTTGCGCTGCCCGTCGCCCGCCGTTTCATCGATGACATCACCGAAAAGGCCGTTGGCCAGTCGGTCCTGAAGTCGGTCACGCCCGGCCAGCAGGTCGTCAAGATCGTCAACGACGCGCTCGTCGAGATGCTGGGTGCGGAGCAGAGCGACCTGAATTTGGCGGTTGCGCCACCGGCGATCATCATGATGGTCGGTCTGCAAGGCTCGGGTAAAACCACAACGACCGCGAAAATCGCGAAGATGTTGAAGGCGAAGCAGGGCAAAAAGGTCCTGATGGCGTCGCTCGACGTCAACCGCCCTGCCGCGCAGGAACAGCTTGCAACGCTGGGAACGCAGACCGAAGTCGCGACCTTGCCCATCGTGCAG
>CALCPT010000496.1 GCA_937897265.1 uncultured Alcaligenaceae bacterium | reverse complement strand
TGCGGCGCGCGCCGCCAGCCGCGGGCTGCGCGCCACGACCAGCGCCTTGCGCAGAGTGTCTGCAACCGGTGGCGGCAAGCCTTTGGGTGCCATCAGGCCAATCCAGCCGGAAAATTCAAAGCCGAAGACATGAACGACTCGCAGCAATGCGTGATCGCATCCATGCCCGTCGCAGCCGTGAGAAGTGGGGGCAAATCAAGCGTCAACTCTGGGTCGCAAATCGCCGATCTTGGCACCACATAAGGTGACAAAATACCCACCTTACGTCCATCATCCAAAATGAGCATCGCGCCACGGCCGACTTCGCTGCCTGTGCCCGAGGTTGTTGGGATGGCAATCACCGGTGCCGTCGCAGCTGTAATGCGCGCAACCCCACCTTCAATCGCTGCAAAATGCTTCAAATCGCCCGCGTGCGTTGCCATCACCGCGACGGCTTTGGCGAGATCCATGGCCGAACCGCCGCCCACGGCGATCAAACCGTCAAATTTACCCTCGCGATAGATCTTCAAGGCATCGCGCGTGGCCGCCTCTGTAGGATTGGGAGGCGTCTGGTCATACACAGCGACAGCGTCGGCGTTTTTTAACTGCGCCAACACTTTATCGATGATGCCAACCGCACGCACGCCAGCATCTGTGACGATCATCGGGCGCTTAATCCCTACCCGCTCGCATTCTGACTGCAACATTGCCACCACGCCGAAGTCGAATTGAATTTGCGTGATGTAATTAATGAGTGCCATAACGTCGCTCTCCGTTGTTTTTTGTGATTTAAACGATCATAAAGCATCCGGAACGCTTTGGAGCAGCAAAACAATCGGAGTGACACTACCCCGCACAAGAGTAGAATTTGCATTCGGTTTAAGCGGAGTTGGTCGTGGCACAGATGTTTCGCATCACCCTATCAGCGGCACTTATGCTCGTCGTAGCTGCGGCCTTAGCGCCCTGCGATACGCGGGCGCAAAGCGGGCTCAGGTTCAACCCAGGCGGCTTAACGCCGAGCATGCCCTACTCAACCTCGGGCTCAATTTTGGATTTAATGCCTGCCCCGACCTCAGAGGCAGCGACGTCTCCCGAGCCAGCTGCGGCCAAGCCTGAACCCGCCGCCGAACCCACGTCGCGCACCCCTGCCACGCCCACTGCCGCCACAGAGCCCTCTGAGCCAACGCTTCATCAAGGTTTGTCTCCCGAAAAAGCAAACCCTGCTGCAGGCTTAAGCCCAACGCGCGGCGCGGCCTCCGCCCAACCACCGGTGAGCTCTGAGAGTTCGGCTGGTGAGCAAAGCCCTTACCTCGCACCAAGCCCCTACACAACACCCCGCAGCCCAGGGGGTGGCTTAAGAGTTCGGTAAGCCTCGGCCCAAGCCGTCGCACGTCTTAGCACGTCACGCGGCGTGAGGACCCTTCGCGGCAAGTCTAAACAGATCGTGGCTCGTCGCCAGAAGTTGCCAGAGATTGCTCAGGCTGAACCAGCGACCCAGTCTGTCTGCCAACCGAGCAATTCGGCCAGGCGCGTGACCACCCACTGTGCCTCAGCGACATTTACCCCAACATCCGCAACCGTTAACCCTTGATAGATGCGTTCAAGCACGTCAGCCTCGGTGATGCCGAGCTCCCACAGCTTTGCGTTTGCCTGTTCAGTCAACATGCTCGCCATGTCTTCACAAAAATCATAGCGCTCATAGATCACCTCTTTTGTTGCGCTGGGTTTGCTGCGCCCAGGCTCAACAAACAAGGCAATGAACGAAGGCGGGATCACGATCTGATTATCATCACTCATGACTGCGTTTACGCAATAAATACTTTTGCATGCCTTGCATCACAATCACATCATTCTGATTGCGGATCTCAGAGTGCATCGTCAACACACCTGTCGTACGGTTTGCCACCAACTCTGCAACGGTCAGGCTTGAGTACAAGGTATCACCGACAAACACTGGCTGTAAAAATTTACTGCTTTGTTCGATGAATGCCTTTAACGACTCTTCGACCATGTGCGGAAACAAGCCTGCACCCGCAGCCGTTTGAATCACCACCTGAAACCCATGCGCCAACATGTGCGGCATGCCATGCGCCCGACAGTATTCAAGATCGTAATGCACCGGATGATTGTCACCGCTTGCCAACGAGAAGGCTGCAAACAACGCATCGGTCATCGTGCGTGACGGTAAATTAAAGCGCTCGCCAATTACAAAATCTTCAAAAAATCGTTGTGCGCACATTTGATGTTTGATCATTCTTGTCCCCTCTTGGTCTACCGTAATGCTGCGCTTCTCCAAATCGAGTGCCGCATACATAAGCGTAACCGATGGCCAGTTCGTGCAAGGCTGCTCGCGAAAGCGCACGGATGCACAGAAACACAAGCTCAAGTCGTTTAAAGGCCGGTTTCGGGTTGATAGTGGCCAAGAACTCTGTCAACGTTTGGCTACTTTGAATCACGCCCACCCTATGAAAACGAACAACCAATCTATTTTTGTGCTGTCGCGCCCGCTCTTTTTGCTACTGCTTGCGTTGAATCTAGCAGTACTGGTTTGGCTGAAGCTGCACACCGGCGACTTTTTTGGCTGGAACCCTGTCGACCTGAACAAGCACAAACTCTTTGAGTTGAAGTCAGTGTTGGCTATTGCGCAGTTCGTTTTCATTGCCTTTGCAATCGACCAATTATTACGCCGCGCAATCGTACGCTTTAACGAGCGCTCCGACGAGCGCCACGTGCCGGCCATTTTGGTGCAAGTTCTAACCGTAGCTGTGTTTGTTGCGGCAGGTCTGTGCGCCTATGTCGGACTGTACGATCACCACTTTACTTACTTACTGGCCTCAATCGGTGCTTTAAGCGTTGGCATTCTTTATATTCTGAAAGATGTTGGTCATCAGGTGATTTGTGGCATCACCCTCCAAGCAGATCACATCGTATCGGTGGATGACTGGATCGAACTCAAAGAAGATGGCGCCACAGAGTACCTACAGGTGGTCGAGTTAGATTATCGAATGGTCGTGCTAAAGAACGATCATGGGCAGTTGATTCGTGTGTATAACCACGAATTCACTGAGATGCATTTCATCAACCTGTCTAAACAAAAGCCAGGAGTCGGTGCACCGCGTCAACTTGAAATTCAAGTCAGCGCGCGTAACAACCCCGACCGAGTGTTACGCATTATGGATCTGGCACTTAAGCACGTCGTGCATAGCAATCATGAGTTTCTGCCTAAGTTTTCGTGTTTTGTCTCTAAGATCGAAGAAGGCGTCATCACCTACTTGGTTTGGTACAAAGCCGAAATTGACACTGCCCCTTTCGAAACAAACAGTGCGATCCTGTTGTGCCTGACACGCTTCTTTAAAGCGGCAGGCATTAACCTCAATCGTTTTGAGACGCAGCACCCCTCAGAAAACCACACCGACACACAGTCACGCCTATTAGATTGTTACGGCTTGGGCATTCTAAAACTGCTCAGTCACGAACAAATCGCAACGATTGGTCAGTCAGTGAACGTGTTGCACTATTACGCTGATCATCACGTCATTGAAAAAGGCGCGCAAGAAGACTGGATGTACATCATCTCTGAAGGCTGCCTAGAGGTGAAATTAACCGATCAACATGGCGAGCAGAAAGTTGTCGCAACACTGTGGCCGGGTGACTTTGTGGGTGAAATGTCGATGCTCACAGGCGCACCGCGTACGGCTGACGTCTTTGCGAAAGCTGACACCGTACTCGTGCAGATTACAAAAGAAGACATTGCACCCTTGCTCGACTCAAATCCCAAACTCGTCAAACAGTTTTCAGATATTTTGGCGCAGCGGGTGGCACAAAACGAAGTGTTTGCAAGCTCTGATGGGCAATCTGCTCGCATCGCCGAAGAGTCGAAGAGCATCACCGCCAAAATTCTGAATTTCTTTTTTAAGAAAAAATAGGCACACTAGGGTCTTTAGCAAATTCGCACAAACGAAGCGAGGCCCTATGTCGCAAAATCTTCAAACCCACGATATCACCCTGCCCGACGGCGCCTGTTTAAAAGTTTTTACACAAGGTGCCGGCACCCCGTTGTTGCTGATTAGTGGGCTCGGCGGCGCAGCTGCGTTCTGGAGTCCCTGCCTGCCTGCGCTGACCGCCAAGCATCAGGTGATTCGGCTAGACCAACGGGGTATCGGTGCAAGCACGCGCGGTACGGCACCCGTCACCATCGACCAGTTGGCAGATGATTGCATTGCCGTGCTTGATCATCTTGGGATTCAGTCAGCCATCATTCTGGGGCATTCAACTGGCGGGTGTATCACGCAAGCGATTGCCTTACGCTCACCACAGCATGCTAAGGCCTGTGTCTTAACCGGCACCTGGACAACACCCAATCGCTACATGCAAGAGCTGTTTAAGTTGCGAAAAGGCCTGCTGCAAAGCGACCCAATGGCTTATGCCGTATCGGCTACTTTTTATTCTCACGAACCTAGCTGGCTCAATGCTAACTGGAGTGCCTTAGATGCCTCACGTGCCGCGGCGCCCCTAAGCGCAACCGCGCAAAATATTGTGGCAGAACGCATCGATGCCATCATGGCATTTGATCGAAGCGCCGACGTGGCGCGCATCAAGGTACCTGTCTTGAATATTGGCGCACGCGACGATTTGATCGTACCGGCCTTTTTACAAGAAGAGCTTGCCGCGCTGATGCCCGGCTCAACCTTACATCTGCTTGCAGATGGCGGGCATTTCTTCCCGGTGACACGCATTGCTGGTTTTACCGATGCGGTCTTAAGTTGGTCAGCTCAAGTGCTGTGAATAAGCGCAACGGCCGCGCACCTCACCTTGCGGTGCACTGCGGGTGCGAGCCATCGCGTGTAACGTATCACTCTACGTACCCAACTCCTCGCACCCGACCCCTTGGCATTCAAGCTTTTGTGCCAAGGGCGCCCAACGCGCATGATCAGGCTGTTAAGCGTGGCGACTTAAAAATGACATGAGTAGCTGGGCACATTGCTCAGCGTAACCGTCGCAAATATTGTGCCCAGCGGTATCCACATAGGCGACCTCAGAGCCCTTGATGCGCTGATGCATTTGCTCATAGGCGTCGGCATGTCCAATTGACTCTTTGCCGGCGGCAACAATCAAAGTGGGGCACTTGATGCCCACGAGTTCTTCCATGAAATCATGCGTGCACATATGCAGAACGAAGCGCGCGATGAAAGCAGGGTCATTTGAACCCGCTTGCTCAATAAACCAGGCAACCAACTCTGGATCAGCGGTTTGATCAAAGCGCTCGTGAATGGTGTCAGATAAAAACTTTTTTAAGCCGATTTGCTGAATCTTTGGAATCCAGGTGGGCGCGTGGCTATTTTTTAGGCCAGGAGTCGCGCCGTATAACGACAGGGTTTTGGCTCGAGCGGGGTACTGCAGCGCGAGTTGTTGCGCTACGTAACCACCAGCCGAGTTACCCACGATGTGCGCCTGTTCGCAACCAAGGTGATCCAACAGCGCCGCGGCATCGTCAACCAAATGCTGTAACGAAAAGGCCTGATCCGAGTGCGGAATAGTTGACTGCCCATGCCCCCGTAGATCCATGCGGATCACACGATAATGTTTGGCTAGCTCTGGCACCCAGCTAAACCAGCGCTGCGCATTGCCCATCGCAGCATGCAATAAAAAAACTGTCTGTGGCTTGACCCACGGCTTAGTGAAGTCATCAACGTAATAAGCTAGTTTCAAGCCGTCACGGTTTAAATAATGTTGCATAAAAGATCCTATTTGTCTAATTTTTTGTTTGTCTAATTTTTTGTTTGGCTGCTTGTTTTGTCACGGTGTTTGTGCTGCGATAAAGAGGCCGGCACCAATCGACTCGTTCGTTTTAGCTAGCCTTAATCCCAGCCGTTTTTATCACTTTGCGCCATTTTTCAATTTCGGTTTCAAGCAGCTTTGTGTAAGCAGCCGGCGCGCCGCCCGCCACGTCATACCCAAGAGCCGCGATGCGTTCTTTAATCGCCGCATCGGCCAACACCTGATTCACAGCGGCATTCAGTTTTGCAACCACCTCTGGCGGCATCCCGGCTGGGCCGAGCATACCCCAGTGGCTACTGCAATCAACAGTCGGTAGACCACTTTCGGCAAAGGTCGGCACGTTGGGTAAGGCGGCGTTGCGCTGAGCCCCCGTGAGTGCGAGTGCGCGCAGGCGCCCTGCCTCAACAGCTTGCCGTACCGAGCTAATCCCAGAATACGTGAGCGGCACTTGGCCCGCTAACACCGCCGACAACGCCTCACCCGTTCCCTTGTAAGGCACATGGGTGATCGGCACGCCTGAGGCGATGTTGAATAGTTCGCCCGCCATATGTGGTGAAGAGCCGTTGCCGCCCGAGCCATATAACAAGCTTTCAGGCTTGGCTTTGCCCAAAGCAATCAACTCAGCGAGGGTCTGCGCCGGCACCGAAGGGTGCACCACCAAAATCACCGGTGCTACCGCCATGTGTACGATGGGTGTCAAGTCTTTCATGGTGTTGTAGGGCAGCTCTGTGCGCAACCCAGGATTCACGTAAATCGATGAATCCACCATCATCAAGGTGTACCCGTCGGGTGCGGCTTGCACGACGATTTGCGACCCGATGATGCTCGAAGCGCCCGGCTTGTTTTCAACCACCACCTGTTGGCCCAGCACTTCAGAGAGCTTTGGAGCAATCACGCGTGCCAGAATATCCGTACCACCACCCGGCGCAAAGGGAATCACCAAGCGCAGTGACCTCGTGGGCCAGGTTTGGGCCTGCGTAACGGCTGTCAACACAAATAGGCACACGGCCAGTAGAGCACGAAGCCCGGTGAAAGCACTGAAATATGTCATGCGAGGTCCTTTCCTTGATTTAGAACAATCACCTTGGCTTTTTACGCGAAGCCGGCTGATCAAAGATCAAAACACATTTGATCTCTGTTGTCATCTGTCATTCTTTCTTTGATAATCAGTTACCTCACAGGATTTTGCTCGCCATTCACGCTTGCACCTGTCTACTTTGCTTGGGACACGACGAAATATGATTCACGCGGCAATTATCGGGATGGGCGTCTGGGGCCAAAATTTGGTCACGAGCGTTCAAGGCTTAAGTCAGGATATCCAATTCGTGGCGGGCGCCACGCGCACGCCAGCAAAAGCCAGCGAATTCGCAACCAAGCACAACCTTCGTCTGCTCGACAGCTTTGAGGCTGTGCTGGCCGACCCTGCTATTGAGGCGGTCGTCTTAGCCACCCCCCACTCAATGCACACTGAGCAAATCGTAGCCGCCGCCAAAGCCGGCAAACATGTCTTTTGCGAAAAGCCGCTTGGTTTAGATCACGCCAGCACACAACGCGCCGCGCAGGCGGCCGCTGACCACAATATTGTTCTGGGCGTAGGCTACAACTGGCGCTTTCAACCCGCGCTGCAAGAGATCCGCCGCATGATCGACGATGGTCGTTTAGGTAAGGTCTTACATATCGAAGGCAATTTTTGCGGGCCAAGTGCCTATCGCTTTCCAAAGGGCCATTGGCGTCATGCGTCTGATGAGTCTCCGGCTGGCGGTATGACCGGCCGCGGGGTGCACGTCATCGATGCCATGATGTACTTGGCTGGGCCGATCGACCGCGTCACCGCGCAAAGCTATCGCCTTGCACAAGACTTTGGTTCAGATGATACGACCTCAATGATGCTTCATTTTGCAGGCGGTTCAACAGGCTATCTAGGCACTGTGATTGCCACGGCAGAGACCTGGCGAATGCAGGTCTTTGGTTCAAATGGTTGGGTCGAGGTCGGTGACATCAGTCACTTGCATACCTGGGATCTCACCACCTGCATGATCGATCGCAGCAACGTGATGAACAGGCAAAAGCCTGTCACGACGAGCTTTCCCGCCACAAGTACCGAACGCGCCGAGCTCGAGCACTTTGCCGCCTGCATCAAAAATAAACAACCGCTCGTCACGCCTGACGGCGATGCTGTACGCAATGCCGCAGTACTTGAAGCCATTATTCGTTCGTCAACGACGCACGCTACCGTGCAACTCGGGTAACTTAGCCCCAAGGATTTTATGTCTGCCTTTCACATGTTCAACGCAGCACAGGCACCGTTGTTTCGTCGCATGCGGCGGCTCTTAGTTGTCGCTAGTGCCTGTCTTACGCCCGTCTTCGCGCCGATGGCGCAAACTACCGATAGTGCTGCAGCGTCAAACTATCCTACCAAACCCATCCGCGTCATCGTACCTTCGCCTCCGGGCGGCCCACCTGATCTGCTGATGCGCATCCTCGCCCCTAAGCTTTCGGTGTCGCTTGGGCAAACCGTGATTGTCGAAATTCGCTTGGGTGCGGGTGGCTTGGTGGGCACCGCTTACGTCGCCAAACTTCCTGCTGACGGCTACACCTGGCTGTTCACAACAGCCTCACACACGAATATCCCGCCCTTTAACGAAAACGTCACCTACGACTCGGTCAAAGACTTTACCCACGTGACCTTAGCCGCTCAAAATTTTGGGCAAGTCTTGGTGGTACCAGCAGATTCACCAGTCAAAACCTTTAAAGAGCTCATCGCACTCGCCAAGAAAAATCCAGGCAAGCTCACCTACGGTCATGCCGGTTTAGGTACCGCCAGTCATATCCCTGCCGAAGTCATGAAAACCATGACCGACACCGATATTTTGCCCGTGCCCTACAAAGGGGTCGCCGAAGCCACAAACGATTTAATCGCTGGCCGTATCGACATCTTTTTCGTCGGCACGCAAATCGCGCAGCAACACCTTCAAAGTGGTCGCCTGCGTGCGCTCGCGGTCACTGGCGCCAAGCGCTGGAAAGGCATGCCCGATACGCCGACCCTCCAAGAGCTAGGACTAAAAGACTTCAACGTTGTGAACTGGTTTGGCTTGTGGCTGCCCGTCAATGCCCCTGCCGCAGTAGTGAGCCGGCTACAGGCCGAAGTGGTCAAAGCCGTTGCCCAACCTGATGTCATTGCACAATTCGACACGCTGGGCTTAGAGGGCGTTGGGATGCCCTCGGCTGACTTCGCCCTGTTTGTTGCGAAAGAAGCGGCTGCGGCCCAACAGATCGCACGAAACGTCGCGCCTGCCGTGGTCACAGTGACTACAACACCGGCGAAAGTTGATACTGAGGTAAAAAAATGACCACTCCAGCACAAAGCGCCACCGAGACAAACTAATGACTACTCCCTCGCTTGAACCTTGGCAATGGCCTAATGCCCACTGGCAAGGGATTGTGAACCATGTGCGCGCCGGGCGCACGCTTCGTCCACGCCTCTGGCCCGACGGCGCGCGTTGCGCAGTCGCACTGTCCTTTGACTCTGATCACGAAACCAACGAACTACGCGAAGGTGGTGAGTCAATTGGCAAGCTATCGCAAGGCCAATACGGTAATCGCCAAGGCGTGCCACGCATTCTGGATATCCTGAAACAACACGACATACCCGCCAGTTTTTATGTGCCTGCAGTGACCGCACTGTTATATCCAGACGAACAGCAACGCGTAGTCGCCGAGGGGCACGAGGTTGGTATTCATGGCTGGATCCACGAACGCAACTCGGTGTTGCCTTACGCTGCCGAAAAAGACCTGATGCAACGCAGCTCAGATGTCTTAGAAAAAATCACCGGCGTACGTCCGGTTGGCATGCGCACGCCCTCTTGGGATTTCAGCCCAAACACGCTGGCTCTCACGCGCGACATGGGTCTGCTGTATGACTCATCGCTGATGGCAGATGTCGACTGCTATGAATTGTTGCTTGATGGTCAAGATACCGGAGTGGTTGAATTGCCGGTTGAATGGATTCGCGACGATGCGGTGTACTTTGGGATGAACCGGTTTGCTGGGTTGCGTCCTTACACCCCGCCCGCTGACGTGTTTGATATTTTCAAGCGCGAATTCGATGCCGCCTACAAAGAGGGTGGGCTGTTTCAGTTAACCATGCATCCTCACATCATTGGTTACCGCTCACGCATCTGGATTCTTGAAGAATTAATTCGCTACATGCGCAGTTTGCCAGGCGTGTGGTTCGCCACGCACGCTGATGTCGTACGCTACGCGAAGAAGCATGGGCAATCTCGTTGACAAACTGCGTCGAGCCCACCTCGGCGTGACACAATATCGCGCTGCTCTTGGCGCTTATAAAAATAGTAGAGGCTTAGATGGACGATAATTTTTCAAACTCGCAAACCACCCGTAAAGTTGTCATTGCCACCAAAGCTGGCGTGGTCGCGGCGCAGCATCGCCGCGCCGCTGAAGTGGGTGCTGCCGTACTGGATGCGGGTGGAGATGCGGTCGATGCTGCGATCGCTACGTCATTTGCGCTAGGCGTTGTCGAGCCATGGATGAGCGGCCCTGCGGCCGGAGGCGCGATGGTGTTGTGGCGTGCCAAAGACGCCAAAGCACGCGTAATTAATTTTGGCTGCCGCTCGCCTCGCGAGTTGAACCCGGCCGACTATCCTCTAAGTGGTTCCGGCAAATCGTCTGATTTGTTTCCCTGGCCATCGGTCGTTGATGATCGCAACGTAATGGGTGCCACCGCTGTAGCTGTACCGGGTGTTGTGTCTGGCATGGGCCTAGCGCACGAACACTTTGGTCGTATGCCTTGGCGCGAGCTTGTCACTCCAGCAGCCAACCTGGCTGAAGCTGGATTGTTGGTGGATTGGTATACAACGCTGGTCACCGCAGCAAATGCTCGCGTCTTAGCAAAAGATCCCGATACCGCCGCCATGTTTTTAGATGACGGTCATTGGCCCATCGCCGGCGACTGGACATCCGTTAACCAGCGACGCTTAAATCAAAAAGCCTTTGCTCAAACACTTAGGCAAATCGCCGAAGGCGGTGCGCAAGCCTTTTATAAAGGCGATATCGCGCAGGCGTTGGTGCGCGATGTTCGCGCAAAAGGTGGTAGCCTAAGCGTTGAAGACCTCGCTCACTACGCCGCCGAGATGGTCGAACCTTTGACTCTCAACTATCGCGGCGGTCGCGTATTTGCCACGCCAGGTCTCACGGGTGGTCCGACTTTTGGCAAAGCACTTGAGCTACTTGCGCAAGAACTTACGCCGGGCGCTGGCGCACCCGACGCGGCAACCTACGCCGGCTTTGCCCGCGCACTAGACGCCGCGTTTAAATTGCGCTTTGAGCATATGGGCGATCACGAATCACCCAAGGCACCGGGGTGCACAACGCATTTCAGCGTGGTCGATCGCGATGGCAATATGTGCTCGGTCACTCAAACCTTGCTATCAATTTTTGGTTCACGGGTGGTGTCACCGTCGACAGGCTTATTGCTCAACAATGGCATCATGTGGTTTGACCCCGAGCCTGGCAAGCCCAACTCACTGGCGCCCAATAAGCGTTGTCTCGCCAATTATTCACCAGTGATCGGTGAAGATCTTAAAGGGCGTCGTTTTGCGATTGGTGCCTCGGGTGGCCGCAAGATTTTAGGTACTGTGATGCAGCTAACCTCTTTCATGATGGATCACGGCTTAACACTTGAAGAAGCGTTTCATCAGCCGCGTTTAGACGTCAGTGGTGGGCCACGCATCGTTGCCGATAAAGCCTTGCCAGCTGACGTCATGCAAGCGTTAGGCCAAGTCATGCCGGTCGTGCCAGCACGCAGCACCGCCTACCCCTATGCCTTTGCCTGCCCTGCGGGTGTCATGCGCGATGGCGACTTGAACATGGGCTGCACTGAAATCATGTCACCCTATGGCGATGCAGTGAGCGGTGGCTAAACCGCTTCTCTCTTCACCCGGTGCAGTCTACTGACACGACTGACACCGGGCCTCGTGAAGCATCAGCGCAAGGGCGCTACGGCGATCATTGCTCCCTAAACATAGGGCAATAATTCAGCGTTATCTCAAACAGCCGGCAACGACAACTCAACCCAGCGTCCTGTACGCAACAAATGCGCATCTTGCTTGTACGGGGCAATCAGCTGAAGGCCTAGCGGCAAGCCCTTGGCTGAACGCGCAATTGGCACAGTCAGCGCAGGTAAGCCCAAGAAACTCCAGAGCGCACAAAACACGGGGTCACCCGTAAAGTCCAACCCCTCAGGTGCTTCACCGGTGGCCGGGATGGTAAGGATCGCGTCAAAGCCCTTCAGTTGAGTTGCCGCATCGGCACGCAAGCGCTGCTGTAAGGCCCGCGCGCCCAGGTAATCAAGCGCAAAGCGTGCGCGGCCTTTTTCAACCAGCTCTTTGAGATGAACACTTGAACGCTCGGCGAAGTGTGTGACGTGCTCGTAATGAATCGCGCCGCCTTCGCACTCGAGCAAGCAAAACATCGCGTCGATTCCTGTCCAATATTCGTCGGGTAGCG
>CALCPT010000495.1 GCA_937897265.1 uncultured Alcaligenaceae bacterium | reverse complement strand
TGCCCACAAAGACGTGTTTGTCACCCCAGGCTGGCGCAGCACCGCCGGCAGCAATATGCTTAAAAACTACGTCAGTCCGTTTGACGCAACCGTTGTTAGCAAGCTCTTAGCCGCTGGGAGCGTCAGCTTAGGCAAACTAAACTGCGACGAATTTGCCATGGGCTCAGGCAACGAGCATTCTGCCTTCGGGCCTGCCCATAACCCTTGGGATGTCAATTGCGTGCCTGGCGGGTCCTCAGGCGGTTCGGCCGCTGCGGTAGCAGCCCGACTGGTTTTCGCAACCACCGGCACAGACACCGGAGGCTCGGTACGACAGCCAGCGGCGCTCTGCGGGGTGAGCGGCATTAAGCCAACGTACGGTACGGTTTCGCGCTACGGCATGATTGCCTATGGCTCTAGCTTAGATCAAGCCGGCGTTCTAGCGCCCGCGGCAGCCGACCTCGTTGCTTTGCTTGACACGATCAGTGGGTTTGACGTTCGTGACGCGACCAGTGCCGAGCAATGTCGCGGCGTACCAAACTCACCTGGCCGTATTCAAAGCGAATTCGACAAAGCAAGCGCTCACTTTTATTCTCAGGCCTCGTTACCATTAAAAGGGTTACGCATTGGTGTGCCCAGCGAGTTTTTTGGTGAAGGGCTTTCGCCTGAGGTTGGGGCGGCAATCGAGGCTGCTTTAGTTCAGTTCGAACAACTTGGCGCCCAACGTGTGTCGATCTCATTACCGCGTACGCGCCTGTCGATCCCAGCTTATTACGTCATCGCCCCCGCCGAAGCCTCAAGCAACCTATCGCGCTACGACGGCGTACGCTACGGGCATCGCAGCGACTCGTATACCGATCTTGCCGACATGACCGGTCGCTCACGTGCCGAGGGCTTTGGCACTGAAGTCAAACGCCGCATTCTTGTCGGCACCTATGTACTCTCGCACGGCTATTACGATGCCTACTACCTGCAAGCTCAACGTTTACGCCGCATGATCGCCGATGATTTTCAGGCCGCATTCACACAAAAATGCGACGTGATTATGGGGCCGGTCACGCCCACAGTCGCCAAGGCAATTGGTGACAATCAAGACGACCCCACGGCAGACTGGCTAGCCGACGTCTACACGCTAGGTTTGAACCTTGCCGGATTACCGGGCATGTCGGTTCCCTGCGGTTTTGGTCAAAGCGCTGCGGGCAAACCCTTGCCGATCGGCTTACAAATCATTGGCGACTATTTTGATGAGGGTCGCCTGCTGGCGATTGCACATCAATATCAACTTGCTACCGATTGGCATCAACGTAGCGCGGGGCAAGCATAATGACTTATGAAATCGTCATTGGTCTCGAAACGCATACCCAGCTTTCGACTCAGACCAAAATTTTTTCGGGCAGCAGCACGCGCTATGGCGCGCAACCCAACACGCAAGCCAACGAAGTAGATATGGCGTTGCCTGGCACCCTGCCGGTCATGAACCGTGCGGCAGTTGAACATGCGATTCGCTTTGGTCTGGCTGTTGGTGCCACTATTGCGCCTCGCTCGATTTTCGCTCGTAAAAATTATTTTTATCCTGATCTACCCAAAAACTATCAAATCAGCCAATACGAAATCCCAGTCGTACTCGGCGGCTCCTTAACGTTCTTTGTCGGCGACAAAGAAACCACGATCAACCTCACGCGTGCTCATCTTGAAGAAGATGCTGGCAAGTCGTTGCACGACAATTACACGGGCCCGCATGGCGAGCTATCTACCGGCATCGACTTAAATCGAACTGGTACACCCCTGCTTGAAATCGTCTCTGAGCCTGAGATGCGCTCGGCCGCTGAAGCGGTCGCCTACGCCAAGACTCTACACAGCCTCGTGATGTGGCTGGGCATTTGTGATGGCAACATGCAAGAAGGTTCCTTTCGGGTCGATGTCAACGTATCCGTACGCCCAGTTGGGCAAAAAGAGTTTGGCACGCGCTGCGAAATTAAAAATGTGAATTCGTTTCGCTTTATTGAACGCGCCATCAACTACGAAGTCCGTCGTCAAATTGAACTCATCGAAGACGGTGGCAAGGTCGTTCAAGAAACCCGTCTCTACGACGCCGATCTTGACGAGACACGCAGCATGCGCAGCAAAGAAGATGCACACGACTACCGTTACTTTCCAGATCCCGACTTACCACCACTGGTGATTAGTCAAGAGTGGATTGCTGAAGTCCAAGAGTCGATGCCAGCCTTACCCGACGCGCTGAGACAGCGTTTTATCAATGAATTTGGAATCGCTCCAATTGACGCGGCCCAGCTGTCTAGTAGCCGTGCAATGGCAACGTATTTCTTAGACGTTATCAGCGCTCTTGAAGTTGATTCAGCCGATGCAGCGAACGTTGTTGCCCTGCGCCCTGCCCGAGCAAAACTTGCGGCCAACTGGCTGATGGGCGAAGTGTCGGCCACGTTGAATCGTGAAGAGAAAGACATTGCACAATGTCCGGTCGCAGCCGCCATGTTGGCCGCTCTGCTGAAGCGCATTTTAGACAACACCATTTCAAACAAAATCGCTCGCGACGTATTCGCCGCAATGTGGACGGGTGAAGAAAATGGTCAGCCCGATGCCATCATCGCAGCAAAGGGTCTCACGCAGATCAATGACTCTGGTGCGATTGAAGCCATGATCGACGCCGTTTTAGCAGCAAACGCTGCGATCGTGGCTGAATACCGCGCGGGCAAGCAAAAGGCCTTCAACTCACTCGTCGGCCAAATTATGAAAGCCGCCAAAGGCAAAGCAAACCCTCAGCAGGTGAATGATTTGCTTAAGGCCAAGCTCGATCAAGCTTAAGTCTTAAGCAGTTTGTCCTCCCCCAGCGCAATCGCTGGGGCGCTAGATCATTTTTGAAGAGCGCAGCGTTTTAGCGCTAAAAGCTTGCACAACGCTAGCGCGTTTACTGAATGCCGTATTGCGCGCGGTAAGCGAGCACAGCCTCGCGATACTGAGCAAACTCGGCATTCTGTTTAAGCAGTACCAAGATATCGTCAAGCGAGGCGATCGTCACAACCGGCAAGCCATAGCGCTGCTGCACCTCTTGCACTGCCGAGTGCGGCGATAGCTGTCCGTCGGCGCCAGCGCGCTCCATGCGATCCATTGCAATCAGTACGGCACAGGGCTCTGCGCCTGCTGCACGAATGATCTCGACCGACTCGCGCACCGAAGTGCCTGCAGTGATCACATCATCAATGATCACCACACGCCCTTTTAACGGCGCACCGACCAATACTCCGCCCTCACCGTGATCTTTCGCCTCTTTTCGGTTGTAGGCAAAATCGATTGAACGTCCGTTCATAGCGGGATGAGCCGCGAGTGCAACGGCTGTTGCGGTGGCGAGCGGAATGCCTTTGTAGGCCGGACCAAACAACATATCAAATGGCAGTTTAGAATCGACTAAGGCTTGAGCATAAAATTGGGCTAACCGGCCCACCGAGGCGCCAGAATTAAACAGGCCAGCATTAAAAAAGTAGGGGCTGGTACGCCCAGATTTGGTCACAAAACTACCAAAGCGCAGCACCCCTTCGTTTAAGGCAAACTGCACAAACGCACTACGTTCTGAACCCGTCGACATCGCAAGCCTCGTGATTTAAGTATTTCGATGAATTGCATTATCTCATTGACTAGGAGCCCTACCTTGCTGCGCATCACCTCACTGAACCTGAATGGTATCCGTTCGGCCTATAACAAAGGGCTTGCGAACTGGTTAAAAACACACGAGGCCGACATCCTCTGCCTGCAAGAACTCAAAGCGCACCTCGCTGACATCCACGAAGACTTTCAACATCCGCATGACTATACCGGTCACTTTTACGCTGCCGAAAAAAAGGGCTATAGCGGCGTAGGCATTTACTTGAAAAGCGAGCCAAAACGTGTGATTCAGGGGATGGGCTGTGAAGAGTTCGACCTCGAAGGTCGTGTGATTCGCGCGGACTGGTCAAACATTTCTGTGATCAGTGCCTATCTACCCTCTGGCTCGAGCGGACCAGAGCGGCAAGAGGCAAAGTTTCGCTTTCTTGCTCAGTTTGGCCCTTGGATGCAAGCCCTGATGGATGACTATAAAAAAACTAAACGCGAATACGTTATTTGCGCAGACTGGAATATCGCCCACAAAGAAATCGACCTAAAAAACTGGAAGTCGAATCAGAAAAATTCAGGATTTACGCCAGAAGAGCGCGCTTGGGTCACTGGCGCGATCGACGAGATTGGCTTTGTCGATGTGTTTAGGCAGCTAGATCCGCGTGCTGAACAATACACCTGGTGGAGCAATCGCGGCCAAGCCTGGGCTAAGAACGTAGGCTGGCGGCTTGATTATCAGCTTGTTACGCCTGGCTTAGCGGCAAAGGCAAAAGCGGCCAGCATCTACAAAGACGAGCGCTTTTCAGATCATGCTCCGCTCACGATTGACTACGACTTTGCGTTGAAGTGAGACCGCGTTCAGCGGGCTGACTTGGCGCTGAAGAACGGCCTCGTTTAGATACCAATCGCGTCAATGCGGTCGATATCTTTTCGGCGCCAATGCAACAACCATAGCCCCGGCAACGCGATCAAGACCGTCAGCAAAAAGAAGGTCGGCCAGCCTGCAGACTGTACCAACTGCGGCGTCAATGGGCCGGCAAGATAGGTGCGCCCTACTGCCGATAATGCTGACAAGAGTGCAAATTGCGTTGCAGAAAACTGTTGATTGCACAGCCCCATCAAGAGCGCCACAAACGCAGCGGTACCCATGCCGCCACATAAGTTTTCGATGCCTACGCCAGCGGCCATGAGCCAAACGTTATGGGGCCCCACCGAGATCACCCAAAACCCCAAGTTCGAAATCGCCTGCAGCGCACCAAAGAGCATCAACGAGCGATACAAGCCAAGACGCGCCATCAAAGCACCACCTGCCAAGGCGCCCACGATGGTAGCCGCCAAACCCAATAATTTATTAACAGTACCGACTTCTGTTGCTGTGTAACCCGCGGCGCGAATCAAAAAGGTAGTGGACAGCGCTCCGGCGAACGCATCGCCCAATTTGTATAAAACAATTAACACCAAAACGGTAATCGCCTCGGGGCGTCCAAAAAATTCTTGAAATGGCTCCAGGACGGCTTGTTGTAACGAGCGCGGAGTTTGCGCGGGTACCTCGGGTTCAGGCGCCCAGAAACTTGCGAGCGCCAGCAACAGCATCAAGGCCCCCATCAACATGTAGGTGGTTCCCCAGCCTAGCCATTGGTCTGCAATGATCAACGCCAAGCCGCCCGACACCAACATCGCCAGTCGGTAACCCAAAACCGATAACGCCGCCCCCGCACCACGCTCATCTTTACGCAGCACATCGCTGCGATAGGCATCAAAGGCAATATCTTGCGTTGCAGAACAAAACGCAACAAAGACTGCTAGCAAAGCCAGTGGCAACAAACTTTGACCCGGCGAAAGACAGCCCATGGCCAACATCCCCAAAGCCAACAGCACCTGCATCAATACCATCCAACCTCGCCTGCGCCCAAGCCACGGCGGTGCATAACGGTCAACCAACGGTGCCCATAAAAACTTTAAGGTGTAGGCTGTCCCCACCAACGTTAAGAATCCAATCTCTTGGAGCGAGACTTGTTCAATCGTGGCCCAGGCCTGTAAGGTGCCGCCGGTTAAGGCCAAGGGTAAACCGCTTGCAAATCCGAGTGCCAGCAAAGGTGCCACGCGCCGGCTGGTATACAGTTTTGAGGCAGGTAGAGGCGCCACCGACGGCATGCTTGGCAGCGTCATACGCGAGTGCGTGCGCCCGAGTGGTGACCGGCCGTAAACCGATAAGCCGCGAGGGTACTACGCCAACCCGCCAGAAACTTTACCTCGCGCTGATCATTGAATGTTGCGCGCTCAAGAATACTGAAGCCTAATTTTTGCGACAGGCGTTCGAAATCTTTCAGCGTGCACAGGTGAATGTTAGGCGTATCGTGCCAGTCGTAGGGCATTTGCCCGGTCACCGGCATACGCCCTAAAAGAATCGACCAGCCATGGGGCCAATAACCAAAGTTTGGAAATGACACAATCGCCTCACGCGCGACGCGCGTCATTTCTCTGAGAATATGTTCAGTGTTGTGCATTGACTGCAGTGTTTGAGATAACACCACGGTGTCAAACTGCTGATCATCGAACATGGCCAAGCCATCTTCAAGGTTTTGTTGAATGACGTGCACACCACGTTGCACGCAACTCAACACGTGCTCATCGCTGATTTCGACCCCAACTCCCTGAACGCTCTTACTGCGCTTGAGATGAGCGAGCAAGGTCCCATCGCCGCAACCTAAATCAAGCACGCGGGTCTTGGGTCGTACCCATTGCGCGATACGGGCAAGGTCACCCCGCAGCTCAGTCGTTTGAGGCGCTGACATTTGGCCGGCCAATCGAGCCTGACCCGTTGCCTGACTTGTGGCGCTTGTGTCGTGAATCATCTCTGCACCCCGAGCTGGGTCGTCACGCCTGTCAGCGTCGCTGCAATTCGCAAAAAGTATGCGCGCATCAGCCCATGATAACGGGCGTCATCTAGCAAAAAGGCATCATGGCCATGAGGCGCGTCTATCTCAGCATACGTGGCGGCCTGTTCATTCTTCAGCAATGCCTGTACGATTTCTCGCGAACGAGCAGGCGCAAAGCGCCAATCCGTCGTAAACGAAATTAATAAAAAATCTGCCGTCGCCGGCGCCAGCGCTTTTGCTAAATCGCCATCGGTCGTACGCGCGGGATCAAAATAATCAAGTGCGCGAGTGATCAGTAAATACGTGTTGGCGTCAAAATAGCGCGAGAATTTTTCGCCCTGATAGCGCAAATAAGACTCGACCTCAAACTCAACACCATAGCCATAATGAAACGCGCCACCAGCTGCAGGCTCACGTTGAGTTCGACCAAATTTTTCAGCCATGTCATCGTCAGACAAGTAGGTGATGTGACCGACCATACGCGCCACCGACAGGCCACTACGAGGTACCGTCTTGTGTGCGTAATAGTTACCCCCATGAAACTCGGGGTCGGTAATAATTGCGCGCCGCGCCACTTCGTTAAACGCAATATTTTGCGCCGACAGCTTAGGCGTCGAGGCAACCACTACGCAGTGCGCAACCCGCTCTGGCAAGGTGATGGCCCAACTCAGTGCCTGCATACCGCCAAGAGACCCCCCCATGACTGCAGCAAACCGCTGAATACCAAGTTTGTCTGCCACGCGAGCCTGCGCACGCACCCAGTCCTCAACCGTCAAGACCGGAAACGCAGCCCCCCAGGGCTCGCCAGTTTCGGGTCGAATCGAAGCAGGGCCTGTCGACCCAAAACACGAACCGAGATTATTGATACCAATCACAAAAAATACGTTGGTATCAACAGGTTTTCCCGGGCCGACCAAGTTATCCCACCAGCCAATATCTTCAGGGTTGTCGGCGGCACGACCCGCGACATGATGTGACGCATTCAACGCATGACACACCAACACCGCATTGCTGGCCTCAGCATTGAGCGTACCGTAAGTTTCAATCGCCAACTCATACGAGTTAATCGTTTGACCGCTACTCAGGGGTAACGGCTCGTGAAATTGCAAAAACTGGGTGTGAACAACGCCAACAGAACCCACCTCAACTTCGGAGGGCGTCTTTGCAGCATGCGCGTCTTGTGAAACGAACTGTGTGGTCATACGGACCTTCTTTAGCGGGATTTATGAGGCGCCCGCAAGCGGATCGAGCAAATCGGCGCCAACTCAGACAAATTCTAGCATTGCACGGTGGTTACCGCGTACAGACACATACATTGGTAACAATTCGAATCGGTTTCGCCTCAATTTCTTACAAATAGCTACAAATTTTTATTGTTTTACAGGGGTTTTGCGAGTTTTCAGACGCTCGGGTTCAAGGCACACTGTGCACTTGAAATTAGCAGCTGCAGGAGCCAGAGACCTCATGACCCTACCAAAGCTCTCAGAAAGAGAACTCGAATGCCTCGAATGGGTGTCGTTTGGCAAAACGAGCTGGGAGACCGCCATGATTCTGGGCGTCAGCGAACGAACGATCAACTTTCACCTGTTAAACGCTTGCAGAAAACTAAACGTTTACGGCCGTCAAGCGGCTGTCGCGCTAGCGCTGCGGCACAACCTGTTGCATGGCTCGCCTGCCCGAGCTGCCGCAACTGTTAGCCAGCCTTCAGACGCGCTCGCCTCTATCGCAGCACCAACGAGCGCATAAATTCAGTAGCGTTCTCTTTTGATAAGGACTTTTTGGGGCCAGACACGACGACCTGAATCAACATGCCGCGATGTATCAAGACTCGAGCCATCAAGCGCGAAGCCTGACCGCCCACGACCGACTCAAGTTCGAACACGTCACCGTTTAACGCCTGCGGCGCAAGTGGCTGACCAACTCGAGCTGCAAGCGCCGTCGCAAAAGCCTGAACCAGTCGCTCACCTTGGGCAGAATCCAGCGCTGAGCTCAAGGGCGCATACCCCACCGAAAATACAGACTGATCGACCGCGGCAGAGGTCAGCGAAAACACCAAGTCGCTACCATCGACTCGAATCGTGCGCTGCTCGGTTTTTACCCTTGAGGGAAACATCACGATTGCACGGTCATCAGCAACGATGAGTTCACGCCAGTTGTATTCAGGCGTACAGCCCGCCAACCAAAGCAGACAGACCAACACTAATAAAGATTTAACTTTAACCATTTTTTTATTCAAAACCGTTGTTTTATTTCAGAATGCGACCTTCACTCGCCATATTGTCCTTGATCGCTAGGCGCGTCAAACCTTGCGCCTTGGGTACGGGAAGGCCGCCAAGTTGCCCTGAAACAGATCACCTCACAATTCCCTTAAAATCAGTTTTTGCTTTGCATTAGGATCGTCCGTGACCTCAACCCTGTACAAACATTTGACCCAACTACAAGCCAACCCAAAAATTTTGGGTCAGTCGTTGCGTGGGATCGAGAAAGAAGGCTTGCGGGTTGATCAACAGGGGCTGCTGTCCACCAAGCCACATCCAACGGTGCTTGGTTCGGCGCTCACGCACCCTAGCATCACCACTGACTACTCTGAAGCGTTGCTTGAGCTCATAACCGGCACCCACAACAATGTCGACGCCTTAATGAGCGAACTCGATCAAGTGCATCGCGTAGTTGCCACCAACTTGCATGACGAACTCCTCTGGAATCACTCAATGCCGGCTCGATTACCGGCTGAGGCCGATATTCCGATCGCCTGGTACGGCACCTCAAACACCGGAATGATCAAACACGTTTATCGCCGTGGGCTCGCACAGCGGTATGGCAAAACGATGCAATGTATCGCCGGAGTCCATTACAACTTTTCTTTTGACGAGTCATTTTGGGGCGCACTCGACCTACCTCAAACCGACGCCAAAGACAGACGCTCTAGCGGATATATCTCTCTGATCCGTAACTTCACCCGCTATAGCTGGCTGCTCATGTATCTGTTTGGGGCATCGCCCGCCGTGTCGCGCGATTTTTTGCGTGGTCAAACCGCTGGCTTAGCATCGCTAGGGGATCACACGCTGTATCTTCCCTATGCCACCAGCTTACGCATGAGCGACCTTGGGTACCAAAACAAAGCTCAGGCCAGTCTAAAGCTTTGCTACAACGATCTCCCAACGTTCTTAGAACGGCTCTACGACGCTGTCACAACCCCTTGGCCCGATTATCAAAATATTGGCATCAAGCGCGACGGTCAATGGATCCAACTCAATTCCAATATTTTACAAATCGAAAATGAGTTTTACTCAAGCATCAGGCCCAAGCGCACAACTGGCCCCTGCGAACGGCCAATCACGGCGCTCGCCGAGCGTGGGATTCAGTACGTCGAGGTACGTTGCCTAGACATTGATCCAACCGAGCCCTTGGGCATTGCCGAGCAGACAGCCAGATTTGTTGACGCGTTCTTACTATTTTGCGCGATCCAAGAGAGCCCCCCCTTCGCCGAGAGTGGCTGGTGCCCCGAAAGCGCCGGTAACTTTGCGAGCGTGGTTAAACAAGGGCGTCAGCCGGGATTGCAACTCAGATACCAAGGCAAAGAGCTCGCGCTAGCGAACTGGGCTGAACAGTTGCTTGAGCAAATTGGTCTTTGCGCCGAGGCTTTTGACAGCGCCTTGGGCGACACCCGCTACTCAAAATCGGTGTCGGCACAGCGCGAAAAAATCCTCAACATAGAGGCTACCCCGTCTGCTCGTGTCCTGGCGCACTTAAAAACGACTGGCATGTCTTATCAAGACTATGCGCTTGCGCAGAGCACCGAGCACGCTCAACGATTACGCAAAACGGGCCTAAGCCCAGCCGAGAGTGCGTTGACAGCCAAACAGGCTGAACAATCCCTGATGGATCAGGTTGCTCTCGAAGCCGGCGATACCGAAGATTTTGATGAGTATGTGGCTCGGTTTCATAGAGCCCTGAAGCGTCCGAGCCAGTCTTAATTTGGCAACGGCATCTATTTTTGAGACCAACTTTTGGTGCGCCCGACAGGAATCGAACCTGTATCGAGAGTTTCGGAAACTCTTATTCTATCCATTGAACTACGGGCGCCAGAGGCAGGATTATAGCGGTAGCCAAGAACACTCGTTCTCAACACCCCGAGCGAGTCCGATCCCGCTATAATCTGAGGGTTTATACGAAAGCAGTCAAACCACTTTAATCCAGCCGCCCCTTTGGGCAGCGCCTCAAATTGCAACACTTGGGCGTTGGTCAACTCGGCGAAGCCACGCAGGACTTGGTCATGAGCGACACGCAACAACACGAAGAACATCATTCACCCATCAAAACGCCTAAGCAATTGATCACGACAGTTGTGCTGGCTCTGGTGGTTCCGATCATCATTATCATCATGCTGGTCAATATGGTTGCCGCAGGCAATGCACCTGTGGCAGGCTCAGATGCGTTAGGCCCCGAAGCAACAGCCAAACGGATTGCGCCGGTCGCCAAGCTTGAAGTCGTTGATGCCAGTGGCCCAAAGGTCTTCAAATCGGGCGAACAGGTATATAAGGCCGTTTGTGCGGGCTGTCATCAGGCTGGTGTGGCCGGCGCCCATAAATTTGGCGATACGGCGAGCTGGGCTGCCCCAATCAAAACCGGCTTAGATGCAATGGTTGCAAGCGTCGTCAAAGGCAAAAATGCCATGCCTGCAAAAGGTGGTAATCCATCTCTTGACGATTTTGAGATTACCCGCGCGGTGGTTTACATGACTAATGCGGCTGGTTCAAACTTTCCTGAGCCCGTCCCGCCGGCAACTCCTGCAAAATGACATTGAGTTTGCTGTCAAACGAGTAAATAAAAACGCGCCAAAAGGCGCGTTTTTACTATAAGCTGCCTTTACCGAAGGGCTGTTCACACTTCACTCACTGCGTGAGCATATGGCCAACCTGTTACTAGTAAGTGGTCAATCCATTCAGCCTAAAGACTTTGCTGAAATATTTGCAGCACGGCCCTCTGACGGGCATAAGGGCACTTTCGGGTCAGTCGGTATTTTAGGTGGCGCGCCCGGCATGACCGGCGCGGCAATCTTGGCCGGACGCGCCGCACTCAAGTTAGGTGCCGGCAAAGTGTTGATCGCGCTCGCCCAACAGCCCCTACCCTTTTCCTACGACCCTCCCTTTCCTGAAATAATGTTCCGCGAGGCTGATGAACTACTTGCACAACCCGAACTCGTAACCGGCTGGGCCGCTGGCTGTGGCATGAGCCACAGCCCCCAAGCACTTGCCTGGCTTCAAAAGCTCATGACAGTGCGTCTTGGTCGACCGTTGGTACTCGATGCAGATGCGCTCAGTGCGCTGGCGAGCCACGCTCTCGAAAAAAACTGGGGACGCGGTGACGTCATCTTGACCCCACACCCAAAAGAGGCAGCGCGCCTGCTACAAATCGACACACAGGCGGTCCAAGCAGATCGACTGAATGCCGCTCAGCAACTCGCCAAAACATACCAAGCATGGATTGTGCTCAAAGGACCTCAGACACTTATTTGCGCACCCGACCTTAGTTGGCAGTTCAACGAAACCGGTAATGTTGGCTTGGCTAGCGGAGGAACCGGAGACGTACTCAGCGGAATCTTAGTCAGTTTGCTTGCTCAGGGAATGCCGGCACGCGTTGCTGTACCAGCTGCCGTTTGGTTACACGGCTCGGCCGCCGATCACTTGGTCACACACGGTTGCGGCCCAATTGGCTTAACCGCCGGTGAACTGGCAGACGCCGCTCGCACAATACGTAATCAGTCTTTGATCAGTTAAACATTTTTATTTAACATTGCCTTAAGCGCATCAAGGCGGCTCTTAGGGCTCATGGTCTCGACAGGCTTTTGGTCAAGAGCCACGGACAAACCCATTTCTTCGA